>OY787533.1:300846-601692 GCA_963678925.1 uncultured Acidaminobacter sp.
GTCTGCACAGTTTGATACCAGATAGAAATCATGACTGATCATGACTACGGCACCCTTATAGGCCATAATCGCTTTTTCAAGAGCCATTTGTGCAAATATGTCTAGGTGACTTGTCGGTTCATCCAGAATAAGAAGCTCAGCGTCGGTATTTGCAATGATGGCAATTTGAAGCAAGTTCTTCTCCCCGCCAGATAATTGACTGACTTTCTGGTCCAGGGTCTCCCCTTCCAGGCAATAGTCGCTGAGGTATCGGCGAATTTTAGACCTTGTTTCAAAGCCCTTGTTTTCCATAAGCTCATAAACCGTTTGAGATTCGTCCATATTTTCACTTTGGATTTGTGACAAGCAAGCATAGGTCGTCGTTTCATCTATCTGAATTGCTGGGTGCTGATTTCGAATAATATCACGCACCAGGGTCGTTTTTCCTGTACCGTTTGCACCCACTATGGCCACTTTTTCACCTGCTTGCAGGTCAAAATTGATATTTTCAAGTAAATCCTCATCAAAAGATACACCGTAGTCCTGAATACTCAGAACCGTCTTGTCTGCATCTATTTCAACAGGCTGCAGTTCAATCCTTGGTTCACGTACCTGTATAAATGGTGCTTTTATCCGTCTTTCCAGCAGTCGGTTAAGCTGTGACTGCTTTGCATTAACCGCTCTGCCGATAACCGGGTTGGTCAGGGCAGTCGCTCTTGCCCGTAAGATTTCAACACGGTTCTCAACGCGCTCGATTTCCTCTTGTTCTTCAATGCTTTGAAGTTTAAGCTTAAGTTTTTCCTTTAACTGCGCACATCGGTACTCAGAGTAGTTGCCTTCGTATTCTTGAATATCGCCATTTTCAAGATGCAGGATCTTGTTAAAGCAGTGATTCAGCAAATACCTGTTATGGGTTATGACAATCAAAGTGCCATTATAGTCATTGATTAGCCTGCAAAGCCTGTTTAAGTTACCGAAGTCAAGGAATACATCCGGTTCATCGAGAATTAAAAGGTTATGAGACACCAACATGACTTTCATAATTTGAAGCAGCTTGTACTCCCCACCGCTTAGGTCAGATAGCTTGGTCTCTTCAAGATCACGCATCCCGGCTACATAAAGCTGTTTCCTTATGTTTGATTCATAGTTGTCGCCGTCCATTGCCTCGAAGGCATCTAAAAGCGCCTGATACTTTTCGTATAGGGGTTCAATGTCTTCAGCCACACCCATTTCTTCACAGACCTGAAGGGTCGCTTCCTGGTTCTTGACAAAGATTTCGCTCAAATACTCAAAGACAGTACACGCCTGTGATTTGTCGCGAACGACAAACTGACTGGCATATCCAATACGACAGCTTTCATCCTTAATGATTTTTCCATCGTATAAGTACTTGTCTGGGTCCGTCATCATGTCTACCAGCGTTGATTTACCCGAACCATTACTTCCAATAAAGGCACAGTGCTGTCCCGTTTCAATTGTAAACGAAACGTCTTTATATAAATCTTTTGCAGGAAAACCGTAAGAAAGTTTTTCTACTCGAATCATTTTATTATCCTCAATTCTAAAAATTCCATCTTATATATAGCGGTTGATTTATCACAGTTGATTATAACAAGTCAAGCTGAACAACACAAGAAAAGTGGGGCCTTAATAAATCTTATAGGCTGCAATCATGTGAAATATATACATAATCCGTAAAGTATAGAAAAAATAGTCTCTCAGCTTCCTATAAAAAGGCCTATATACACAAAATGCACAGCTCACTTCTGAGCCATGCATTATATCATAAAACTATGAACTTGTCTTAAGTCTGATTGCATATTGCAAATCATACGCTCTCTTCACACAGGCCGACTTCCTCTTCCCAAGGTAAGATTTCACCAGGCTCACGCAGGTGTTCATAGATTTGCCAAATTCCCTCTCCCGTATAGGCACTGACTTTGTAGACCGTTTCGCAGCCGGCGAGTCTCAGCCATGCTTCAGCACGACTTGCATTCGCACCTTCACGGTCGATTTGCGTCACAATGCCAATAACCTCCCGGTTCACACAAGGCGTCACACACGGCGGATAAAGGGAGTAGTCTTCAATTGCGCTAATCAGAAGTCCTACAACATCGGCTTCATAGGTGTACAGGGCAAGAGCCCGAGCCAGCACTTTCGTCTCCGCATACTCTCCCGGCGTGTCAATGATCACATCAAAATGGTTGACATATTGCGTTTTATGGTAGGAAATGCTTCTTCCCTGCAGGGCTTGAGTAAGCGTGGTCTTGCCGCATTCTGTACGGCCCATGAGGATGATTTTTTTCATAAGCCCACCTTTTCCTTTCCATACAGCCTAGGATCTGGTTATTTTGCAAACTGCAAATCCAAGTGTGTATTCCGCATAATTGATGACTTCCTTAAGCGCCGTTTCAACATTTGAAACAGACCCTGTAATAATCAGGGTACCGCTAAAGCGATCTAAAAAGCCCAAATCAATTTCAGATATTTTAGTCGCAATATCGCCACCGATAATGGACATTTCACTTGGTGTCATGGTCAGTATCCCAATGGCCGCATTAGAATAGTCCATTTCAGGGTTTAACCCTAGCTTCTTATATATTATCTGTTTCGGATTCGATATCATGTGCGCCAGTGTGATCTGACGTCCAGGAACTGTTTCCTGTATAATTCTCATCAGCTTTTCATCCAAGTTATTCACATTCCAATCTCTCTAAGAGCTACAGGTACACAAACCGTCAACCCCATGCTATCACTTGGTTATAACCTAGTCAATCCATTCACGCACCCGCAGGCAAATCCGTCAAAATATTACTCCTTGTGGTCCAAAAAGTATCTGAAAAAATACCAAAGATGAATACGCTGTAAACATAAAATGAACTTTTTGTTGCTTCTATTGATAGATTCCAATAGATATGCTATAACTAAAGTGAGATTAGCACTCGTTGCTCAAGAGTGCTAAAAGTTCAAAATACAAACCGAATAAATGAAAAGGAGTGGTGATTTATGTCAGGACTTGTACCTTTCAACAGGAAGAGAAATGATTTAATGACTGCAGGTTTTGGAGATTTTCAAAATATGCTGGACGACTTTTTTTCTGACACTTGGCCAGCAAGAAGAAGTTTAGCATCGGACACATTCAAAATTGATGTGGAGGACACAGGCGACAGCTATAAAATTGAAGCGGAGATGCCCGGCGTCCATAAGGAAGACATCAAAATTTCTGCCCATGACGGTAAATTGAATATCTCTATTGAGAAAAAAGAAGAGCATGAAGACAAAAGCAAAAACTACATTCATAGAGAGCGTCGCTTCTGCTCCATGTCACGCAATGTATTCCTTGCAGATATGGATGACAGCGCCATTCACGCAAAGCTGGATGACGGTGTTCTGAAAGTAGAAATCCAGAAAAAAACGCAGCAGAACAACCAATCAAAATATATTGAAATTGAATAAGGCCTGTAAGGAATATTTAAGCTGGACAGACACGGTATGACGGCAATCGTCACCGCTGGTTCTGTCCAGCTTTTTTAATGCATAATTAAAACCAGTCTATTTTATAAGGGCTGCAACCATCTGAATTTCAACTTCTGCATCCATAGGCAGTCTCGCAACCTGAACACAGGCACGTGCAGGTTTATGCACACTGAAATATTCCGAGTACACTGCGTTCATATCGCCAAAAGCATTCATATCTTTCAAAAATATCTCAACTTTAATGACATCCTCTAACGAAGCGCCTGCCTCCTTTAATATCGCCTCACAATTGTCAAGAGACTGCTTGGTTGCTGGTCCAATGCCACTTGTCAGTTGCATGGTCTCTGGATTTAGAGGCAGCTGTCCCGATGTGTATATCATGTTCCCCGCTTGCATACCTTGAGAATATGGTCCCACTGCACCAGGTGCTTTTTTTGTATCTATTGCTTTGATCATTTGAATACTTCCTCCGTTTTATACTACCTTTAATAAGCTCACTTATTTTACGACTCACACAGGTCTAGCAATGCCTTATTCGGAAACCCGCCGAATATGCCACCTGTATGAATGAATAGAATATTTGATACCCCATCAAATCTTCCAGATTCAATTTCCTTCACTAACCCTCGAAAGGCTTTCCCAGTATAAACAGGGTCTAAGACCAAGCCTTCCTTGCGCGCCAGATCACGAATAAATTTCAGTTCGCACTCAGTACTCTTTCCGTATCCGAGACCCACGTAATCATTAATGATCTCAATTTTCTCCTTAGTACATTCAGTCTCTGCATCAAGATAGGGGCCACTTTTCAGAATCAGCTTCCAGACCTTTTCTTTGAAATCAACTTGACTGTCGTAAATGTTGAGTCCGAAAATCCGCCGTGAATCTCTGGACATTTCAGCGCCCATGAGCAAACCACCATAGGTGCTGCCAGAGCCCACAGCAACGGCGATGACATCAAACTCGATCCCAAGCGCCTCTTCCTGGTTTTTTATTTCCTGATACGCACTCAAATACCCAAAATTGCCCAGACCATCCGATGCACCTTCAGGTATGATATATGGCTTTAAACCTTCTGATTCCAATTGCGATTTCAGACCGTCCATAATTTCATTTCTAGATTCTGCATATTCCTGCGCTGTAATGAATCTTATGTCTGCTCCAAATAAGAGGTCCAGATAGTGATTTCCATTGCCGCCCTCACACGCAGTCCCTTTGAGAACCAGATATGACTTCAGATTGAGTTTGGCTGCCAAAGCAGCTGTTGCCCGTGCATGATTGGACTGTATGCCACCACAAGTTATAATGCAGTCACACCCTTGTTCAAGGACTTCGTGCAAAACATACTCCAGCTTTCTTACTTTATTGCCTGACCACTCTATGCCCGTGTAGTCATCACGTTTGATATAAATATCGATATCCTTGTACGCCGAAGAGACATTCTCAAGCTTTTCAATTCTTGTCGGCAGATTTCCCAAAGCTATTCTTTGTGGCACTTGCATAATTTTTCCTTCTTTCATAATGAAACCAGATTTCTTTTGTGACGCATTCTTACAGCCAGATTTCTAAAAGCTATTGAAGTCAGAACGATTAAAAGACTCACACTCCATGCTTTTAGGCCAAAAGGACTTAAAAGCATATACAGTCCAGATACAGAAAGCAGAAAATACTGGACTGCAATCAACCAGGAAGCAAGTGTGCCGCCTGCTCTAAATATCATGTGAATGCAAGTCCACATCAAGCGAATATTTATGAAAAATATAAATAGGCCCATAATGTCCTGTATCAGATAATAATAATGGAATACCATGATTACACCGCTTTCGCATCCTCAGAAATCTCAGGATCTTCAAAAGTGGTCATCGTAATGCCTGTAACGCCATAGAAATAGGAAATAATCGGTGTAATCCAGCTCAAGAAGCAGTATGGTATGAACTGATAAGGTGTCACACCCAGCGTCTGGCTTGCGAATATTGCGTTTGAGTTCCACGGAATAAGCGGTGCTCCAAGTGTTGCAGTATCTTCAATCACACGCGAGAGATTTTCAGGTTTGAGCTTGAATTCTTTGTAGAGTGGTGAAAGGAGCGTTCCCATCATTACAGATGTAAACATCATTGATGAACTGAAGGCATTTGTGACATAGCTGACAACAAAGGATACCCCCACCAGGCGTCCACGTGATTTTCCGATTTTCGAAATCAGCGGCTCCATCAAGGCTTCCAAAATTCCGATTTTCTGTAAAATCCCTGCTACCAGGAATACCATGAAGACCAGCAATACTGTCTCTGCCATACTCATTACGCCGCCACGGTTAATCAGTTTGTTGACAAAGGCTACCCCTGTATCCAGTGAAAATCCAGACCACATGTAATTCAATGTTTCTGCTATGGAATGACCCTGGCGGACAACAGCAAAAGCGCCGCCAGCAAGCGCAGAACCTAGAATAGCAACGATTGCAGGTTTACGCATCAGCAACAAGGCAAATAGGAAGAGCATAGGTATAAACTCAATAAAACCGATTTTGAAGTTCGCATCGAATATATTAATGACCTGATCGATTTGCACATAGTCGATTGCCTGATTTGCATACTTAAACCCGATAACTGTGTATAGGACCGCTGAAATAAGATACGCCGGGCCTGTTGTATAGATCATATGCTTGATATGTGTTATCAAATCACCGCCTGTAACTGCAGCCGCTAGATTCGTCGAATCTGAAAGCGGCGACATCTTATCCCCAAAGAATGCACCTGAAATCACGGCACCTGCAGTAATTCCAGCTGGAATTCCAAGACTTGCCCCAATACCCATCATTGCAAAGCCTGCGGTACCAAGCGTTCCCCAGGATGTTCCCGTTGCCATTGATGTTAACGAACAGAGCAATAAGGTTGTCAGTAGAAAAAACTTAGGTGTTACAATCTGAAGCCCTGAGTAGATAAGGGCTGGCACTGTTCCTGCCGCAATCCAAGACCCTATGAGCGCACCGACTGACAAAATGATAATGTTCGATTGAAAAGCACCCTTGCCAACATCATAGGCAAAATCTTCAATTTCCTTGTTTGAATATCCCAGGTACATTCCCGCTGGAACGACCAGAAGCCATGAAATAAGGAACATGAGTGTCAATGACGCGTCAAAGACCATCATTCCAGTTGTAATTACCGAAATAACTGTAATCATTAAAATTGCTGCGAATTTGAAGCTTGGTTTTTTCTTCCCAGTATTGTTCATAATACTCTCCCCCTTAACTTTTTACCCTATTAACTGATTTACTTGAAGTGCAGCCCTTATCCTATCCATTACTTCAATAACGGTCGTCTTTGGACATGCAAGATTGATTCTCTGATATCCTTGACCCCCTAGACCAAAGGATATGCCTTCATTCAGTGCAACACGTGCGTGCGACACCATAATTTCCTTTAGAGCCTCGTCACCAATACCGAGTTCTGAAAAATCCATAAATGCCAAGTAGGTTCCTTCAGGTTTAAAGACCTTCACCTTTGGCATATGGACCTGAACATAATCTATGACATAATCTATATTTGCCTCTACGTATTCCAGCATATCTTCCATCCATGACTCGCCCTGATTATATGCCACTTCACCAGCTACAAGGCTGAAGCAATTATTCCGCTTTATATCAATGAGGGTAAACGCCCGCTCCAAAGCATCGTAGTCGTTTTTATTGGGCAGGATGACAGAAGACATCTGCAAACCAGCAATGTTGAATGTTTTTGTTGGCGCAATGCATGTAATGCTATTTTGTTCAAATGCACCATTGATTGACGCAAACGGTATATGCTTATGACCTTTGAACACGAGATCGGCATGGATTTCATCGGCGACAACCTTAACGCCATATTTCATGCAAATCTCGCCTATTCGAGTCAGCTCCTCCCTTGACCAAACACGGCCAACAGGATTATGCGGACTGCACAGCAAGAACATTTTTACCTTTTCAGTACGAACCTTGTTCTCGAAATCGTCGTAATCCATTTCAAATTTACCAGATGCATCTTTTTTCAGTGCACTCACAACCAATTGTCTGTCATTGTCTGATACAACACTTGCAAACGGACTGTACACAGGCTGTTGGATGATAATTTTGTCTCCCGGGCTGGTCATATGCCGAATAATCAAACTGATAGATGGAATAACACCTGGACTGAACATCAGCCAATCACTTTGGATAGCCCAGTCATGTCTTCTCTTCACCCAGTCAACGATTGCATTGTTATAAGACTCCGGCCTAGTCGTATATCCGAAGATTCCTTGATCTAGCCGTTCCTTGAGACCTTCAATTATTTCTGGAGCAGTTTCAAAGTCCATGTCTGCAACCCACATCGGTATTAAGTCATCTTGTCCATATTTCGACCCCATTTCTGACCATTTTGCCGAATAGTTGTTTGTTCTGTCGATTACTTTACTAAAATCATGCTTCATTTTCATTTCTCCTTCTTTCATTTTGCACAACTCTATATAAAGCAAGACACATGCCAACTATGACTTCACTAGGATCATAAAAGACAAGAACTCATGGAACCGCTATATACCAATACGGCCGCCTAGCGACTCCTCCAAATTTATATTTTGAAAAAATAGCGATGTTTACCAGCACAAGAGAAAAACAGGTTAATCTGTATTTACAGATTAACCTGTTTAAACAAATAATCTATTCCCTTTTTATTTATGACACTGCCCCCACGACCTACCAGAATTTCTACAAAGCCCATTTGACTGAGCTCAATCAAAATACTCCTGACTTCCTGTTCAGATAAGAAAACCCCTTTTGCGGTCAAATTGTCACAAATCCGCTTTCTTCCAATACGTTTCCTATTGTCAAAGGCATCTTTAAGCTCTTTCAATACATGTACATAAACCTCTTCTGAGCGTTTAAATGTTTTTATGGCTATTTCGTCAGAATCCACAGTAGAATCCATCATATATAGAGGCAAGTGATTCAGTTCAATTTCTGCTGTACCAAGATTGGCCAAGTATTCCACGATGTTATGAAGCTCACGTACATTGCCCTCCCACTTATAGGACAGGAAAAGGGCCTTTACCCTTTCGGACAATTCAAAACTGCACCCCAGATTTCTCTGAATGGCATGCATGATTGGAAATATATCTTCAACACGATGCCTTAAAGGCTGTATGTCGAGGGGGAGAACATTTAAACGATAGTATAGATCTTTTCTAAACCGCTTTTCCTGAACCAACTGCTTCAGATCCTTATTTGTTGCTGCAATAATACGCACATCAACATCAATCAAGCGGTCTGAACCCAGCCGTCTTACCTGCTTCTCCTGAATGACCCTGAGCAATTTGGCTTGAAGCTTTATATCCATTTCACCAATTTCATCAAGAAAGATGGTCCCATTGTGCGCCAGTTCAAACAGTCCAATTTTTCCGCCCTTGCTTGCACCTGTAAAAGCCCCTTCTTCGTAACCAAATAACTCACTCTGCAGGAGACTCTCTTGAAACGCACCGCAGTTAACAGCAACGAACGGACACTCCCTTTTGGGAGATGCATTGTGTATTGCCTGGGCAAACAACTCTTTTCCGGTACCTGTTTCACCAATTATCAAAATAGATGCGTTGGAAGTTGCCATACGTTTTGCAATTTCCTTTGTTTTATTCATTGCATCACTGACACTGATGATATCGTTGAAATCATATTTGCTCCGATGCCCCTTCTTAAGAAGCTGAGCCCGCAGTTTCGTTTGCTTCTTTTCAAGGTAGTTGAACTCTTTCAGTTTGATTACATACCCCTCAAAGCCTCTGAACTTGACACGCTTCATTTCAAAAGCAATACTGCAGTTATTGATATGAATCAGCTTTTCCTCCACTGATTTCTTACGTTCAACAATTTCCTTAAAATCTATCCCGCCAATATAATCTCCAATCGGATGTCCGAGGATTGTTTTTGTGTTTGCTGCCAAAAGCTTTCCTGCAGTTTCGCTGCAAAAATAGACCACACCGCAGTTGTTCGTGCAGATGACACTATCATCCATCAACTTTATAAGGACATCAAATTGATTTTCGAGAGCAGAAGTCGTTCCCAGAATCCTCTCAAGCCCAGGGTTGATCGTTTCGATGTTATCGAGAAAATCCTGGACCCTTTCAGGCTCCATAAAATTATTAAGCCCCATATTGACTGCTATATCCATAAGCGTACTTAAATCCAAAACACGATGACCAATATCAATGATTTCATCAATACGGCCTTCAATATATTGTACTTCTCCAGGGGTTATTGACAGATCAACTCGAGGGAGTTTTTCCATTTCAGGATATCCTGGAATCAGATTTATATGGTCTATTCCAAGCTGATAAATCAACGAAATCGTGTCCAAGGCCATTTCAGCACTTAAATTGAATAAGAGTACATTCTTCCCTTCCGGGATTGAACGGATCAAATCAACACTGGTTTTTCTGAATGTAAATTTGGGTACAATTATCTGAGCATCTTTTGCCGCCAAGCTCTTCACTTCATCATATTTGAGCAGTGTAGACAGCAGAATGATTTTCTCATGAAAGGCATGGATTTCACCCTCTTCATAGGAGTATCTATTGATTTTAAAGGATTCACTTAAGAAGGCTTCAATCTGTTTTGTATATAGTTCTGCCGCATTCTTTTTAAAGGTTACTATGGCAAGTTCTTTAAGCAATTTTAATCCCCACTTCCCTCTTGCTGGAACACAGACCCTACTAGAATCAAAAAAACAAAGTCATATGACTCGTCACATTCTACCATATCCATGCTAAAAAGTTCGAAGTTTTCCATCTTGCGAATTTTATTACCGATTATGTATTGAGAAATTATAGAATACAGATTATTATTTCCCAAATTTTCTGCTACAATATTATAAATGAGACATTATTACGAAATTTGAAAAGTATCAATATACAAATAGTGAAAAATCATATTAATAGAACTGAGGTTACGCCTTATGAAACAATACATGGACATACTGAAAAATATCTCTACAATGGAATTAAAATCAAGAGTCCTCTTGATTTCAATGGCTGCTGGCATGCTCATATGTTTCTTTGCAGCTGGGGGAAATCTGGTACTCGGACTCGGCATCGCAGCTGCGCTCATCCCATTTGCAATGGGTATCTTCTATGTCTATTTTCTCTATGCCTTATACATAAAAAAGAGGTACCGAGTTGCCGCCTATGGGTCCCTTTTTCTTCTTACTTTCGTCGTCTTTCCATTTCTCTGGTTTTTCAATGGCGGTTTGGTGGGGTCCATTCCATACTTCTATATCTTTATGATTTTTCTTTCATCGGTCGTCCTGCACGGTTATAGATACAAGACTGTAATGGCCGTTCAAATTATCGTGGTTTTCGGACTCATAGTCACCGAGTACCGCCATCCACAGTGGATTAATCCTTATGAGAACTTACAGAGCCAGCTGATTGATATGGGCTATTCGCTTATAATTATTACACTGCTTGTGTTTGGACTGGTTACCTTTATCATGCGATCCTACCACGAAACCTTTGAACAGCTCAAGGAAGCACGTGATAAGCTCATTGAGCTCAACAGCAGTCTGCAGATTGCATCGATGACAGATGAACTGACTCAGCTCAGCAACAGACGATATATCATAAATCTGATCAATGCAAGGATTTCAGAGAAGAGCCTTGCCGGCACGCATGTACTGATGCTTGATATTGACCATTTCAAAAAAATCAATGATACCTTCGGGCACTCTAAGGGCGATGATGTCTTAAAAAGAATCAGTGCACTCTTGAAGAATCGTTTTGATGCCTCACACGCAGTAGCGCGCCTTGGTGGCGAAGAATTTCTAGTAGCATTAAACCAGACTGAAACGGCTGCCGTCATGCATATTGCAGAAGACCTAAGAAAGTCCATAGCAAGCCTGCCCTGGCGTGAGCCCGCCCTTCAAGCAACTGTAAGTATTGGCGTTTATCAGGTAGAAGATGACAACACCCTTGAACATATTCTCCACTGTGTGGATGAGGCACTCTACGCTGCCAAAAACAATGGCCGTAATCAGATTCGCATGTATGTTGAAGAAGCTTCTGACAGAAAGGATGTTCCACTTGAAAACACAAGTGTTTAAAGGTCACATCATTTATACAGATGGACCAGATAGGTTTGAAGTTCACGAAAACAGTTATATTGTCGTCAAAAATGGCACAATTGAAGACGTCTGTGAAAGTCTGCCGACAGACTATGCAGATACACCCATACATGATTTTGGCAATGCCTTGATTATTCCCGGCTTTTACGATATGCACAACCATGCCGGTCAATACCTGCAGTGTGGCACAGGTATGACCAAACAGCTCCTTGAGTGGCTAAACGATTACACCTACAAGCTGGAAGCTGACTTGGCCGATGAAGCTTATGCCACAAAAGTTTACAGGGCATTCACCCGCGACCTGCTACGCTATGGCACACTCGGCGCATGCACTTTCGCGACCACATCAGTAAAAGGAACCGCATGCCTCTTTGAAGCATTCAAGGAAATCGGCATTCGAGCCTTTGTTGGAAAGGTGAATATGGTGCGCAACGCGCCAGATTTTATCCTAGAAGATACAGATGCCTCCATCGAAAGCAATCTGGCACTCATTTCACGATACCAAAGCGATTCCAAAGTCAAGCCAATCCTGACACCCAGGTTTGCCCCAACAAGCTCTGAAGCATCACTGAAGAGGCTTGGCGAAATAGCACGGGCACATAATATCCCCGTACAATCGCATATTAGTGAAAACAAGGACGAGATTGCTTGGGTGCACAGCCTGTATCCATGGGCCGAAAACTACGCTTCGGTTTATGGCAAATTCGGTTTATATGGTCATGTGCCTACACTTATGGCCCATGCTGTCTATTTGACACCCGATGAAATTGAACTCAGCAGGAACGAAAATGTCTATCTGGTCCATTGTCCAGACTCAAACATTAACGTGCGAAGCGGTATTGCACCAATCAAGCAGTATATGACACAAGGCCTCAAGGTCACACTCGGCAGCGATATCGCCGGCGGACATAAAATTCAGATGAATGAAGCCATCGTCAGGGCAATTCAGTCTTCAAAGCTATTGAGTCTGAGCCAGAAGGACGCACAGATTTCCCTTTCAGAAGCCTTCTATTTGGCAACCACTGCAGGTGGGGCATTCTTCGGTTCAGTTGGCAAGCTCAAGCCGGGTTATGCTTTTGATGCCCTGGTCATTGACGATCATCCGCTTTACAAAGACCGGTACAGTGTCCTCGACAGACTTGAAAAATTCATTTATACAGGTGATGACAGGTGGATCAGCGCCCGTTTTATAGAGGGTCAGCTACTTGAAATCTAAAAATCTTCAATAATATAAAAAGTTCTACCCGACGTATCAACATACTGGGGTAGAACTTTTGGTTTTGTACAACAAAACGAGAAGTAAGAGCTTATCTATTTCACATCAAAATCATAAATCCAGAACTTTTCGACCTGAATACGCTGCATGAAACTATCTTTGGTTTCCTTACGCATCTTAATAAGATCCTCGATTCTGAACTGAGAACTGTGCGCCTGCATAGCCCCCAATTTCTTCTCCATATGCACTTCATCGATCTGGTTTATTATGTCTGGATCTCTAAGCGCCTCACCCGTTGGCATTGCCGTACAAAGCACGACAGGGCGTCTGTCCTTTTCCATAGCATGAACAACACGTATTACTGCTGCACCACACGCATTGTGGTCCGGATGCACACCAAAACCAGGATAGAAGGTGAAAATCACATCAGGATTCACCGAATCAATGACCTCTGCTATGACGCCATCAATATAGGCATGTGGCTCAAACTCAATGGTCTTGTCATGAAAGCCCAAGAGACGCAGGTCTTCAATGCCCAAAATGCTGCACGACTTACGGAGTTCCTTTTCACGTACTGCTGGAAGAGTCACCCTGTTGGCAAATGGCGGATTTCCAAGATTTCGACCCATTTGTCCAAGTGTCAGACACGCATAGACCACTTCAGAACCTGTCTCAATATATTTTGCGAGTGTTCCCGACATAGGAAAGACTTCATCATCCGGATGCGGCAGTACTACCAATATTTTATCTGTTTTCATTCTATTCACTTCCTTTATAAAAATACGGATGATTTCTTACTAAAAAGGGGTTTCACTCAGCTGCAGAGCTGCTATAAGCTTTCCGTCCTTATCGTTGCCTGAAATGACCAGGTGCTTACGGTCATCTTCATCCCAATGTGTCATTCCTTCTGCGTAAACCCATCCACCCTCAAGCTTCAGACCAATTCTGTAAGGGCTTGTTTCAGAAATACTTCCGTGGACATATTTCACTTTTACATTCTTAATAAAATTGGACGCCGGATGAATCGACTGATCCTTATGTGATGTATATGCCCCCATGGTCATTTCCATATGCAGATAAACTTCCTTATTGGCAAGCTCCTGTATTCTTTCAAGAACTTTTTCTCTCTCTATGCGTTTCATAAAAGCGCTCCTTTCCTACTAAAATCATATTCACTACTTTTCAGCGCCCATACCTCTTAAGGGCATTTTG
This sequence comes from uncultured Acidaminobacter sp., assembly GCA_963678925.1. GTDB lineage: Bacteria > Bacillota > Clostridia > Peptostreptococcales > Acidaminobacteraceae. Next base: position 314,845 of record OY787533.1, read on the forward strand.
AAGGCAGGAAACATCAAAACTGTTTTCAACAGAGATTCTTACATTGGTCGACCCCTCAAGTTCAATTTCAATAATACCCAGTGCTTCAAACTTGTCATCCGCTACCATATGGACTGATTGAATGCCGGCGAGCGGTATAAAGGTGTGGGCAAATGCATAATTGACATCTCCCGATTTTTGAATGGTTCTGTCACGATTGGCAATGATTAGCTCATTTGGACTTGTCATAAACAGGGTGTCATTCAGCTTATACATGTAGAACTTCTCAAGAAAATACGGCAGCCTTATGGGCAGGTTTTCAGTGAGGTTCACGAACGGCTGATAAGCAATGATTTCAAGTGGGGTCTTCGGCACTTCCTTGATGCAGAAATACTTGTAAATCTGCGAGTCCTTCAATTCTGAAAGCGCCCCCTCCGACACAAGATCCAGCTCATTAAGAGGCCCGTCATTCTGTGATTCTTCTACGCGCCCCCTTAAGTCCTTAAAACTGAGGACAGCCCTTCTAATGTGGTCCATAACATGTTCTGTCACATCATTTGAAACTGAATTGTAGGTGATTTTCATGGAATCACCACCTACAGAAAATTTCATATAACTGCTGAGAAGCTCCCCGCCATGAACCGTGTACTCCATTTCATTGAACTTCATTTCCCGCTTACAAAGTGCGCCATCATCGTATTCAATCATTGCGATGTGGTCCTTGAAGAGCATGACCACCTGATTGTACATAAGCGCGCCGGGCCGTATTTCCCGCCGCACAAGGAGCACAGGTACCTTAAAAGCATAGGAAGCACTCAGTATCTGGTCTGTTTCTTCAATATATTGGGGTGGAATGTCTTCTGGCGCTTTGATTTCAAGAAGCCAGGGTCCAAATTCATGATATTCCTTATCTTTTATATGCATAAATGTATTGTATGATATATTCACAAGCGTTATACCATACGCTCCTTTCGCATGAATCAAATTTACCTTATCTTATAATAGTACACCCTATTAGGGTTTATATCCAGTCCAAGTGCAATCATGCACCTTCTTCTTTGGGAATCTCCTAGTCTTATGAAGAGAATATGAAAGTCCCTGCACAATTGATTTTATCCCCGTTTTGTGTTACACTTCACAACATAAAATAGGATAAAATCAGGAGGAAATCATGGAAAAAATCCAAAGCTTTCAAGTTGACCATAACGTTCTACTAGAAGGACTCTATGTTTCACGTGTAGATAAAATCAAAGATGCCGTACTGACAACTTACGACATCAGAATGAAGATTCCAAACTCGGGACAGTACATCTCTCCAAAATCGGCACATACGCTCGAGCATTTGCTCGCAACATTCTTCAGAGCAAATGATACCCTGAAAAATCAGGTTGTTTACTTTGGCCCAATGGGATGCCAAACAGGCATGTACCTTATTCTAGGGATCGAACTCACCACTGCTGAACTCAGCAAGTACCTGATTGAAGCAATGCAGTTCATCATTGATTTTGACGGTGATATACCTGGAAATCAGAAAATCGAATGTGGTCAATATGAACTTCATGACCTCGGTGCTGCAAAAGCCGACGCTGCTGATTACCTGAAAATTCTCGAGAACATTGACGATTCGAGAATGACTTACACTTACATTCAAGAGTAGTCCCACATATATACCGAAACACAACCCAACCGAGGGGACCAATACAATATAAGGTTCTACAATAAAAGACTGTCTGGTTTTGCGTACGCATCACTGGACAGTCTTTTTACTCATTTCAATCTATGCAATTCCAATCAATCTAATCAGCACTGCCGTGCCGACAGCTGAAATAACCGGCAATATAAGACCGCCCTTGTACCAGCCCGTGACCCACGCCGCGCTCAGACAGACAATAGACACCATCCATTTGTCTGAAAGTGCCGACAAGCTTCCCGGCAAAACCAGTGCGCCGAGTACTGTGTAGGGAACATAGCTTAAAAAAGTCTTCACGCCTTTTGGCATTTTCTCGGTATCAAAAAGGAAAAACGGCAAAATCCGCGGTAGCATGGTCACAAGCATCATGCCAATAATCAAATACTTAATATTCATCTTGGACCACCCCTTCCCCCTTCACAGAAAGCACATTTTTCAAAAGTGTAGCGGCTAAGGATATGCTGACTACTGAAATCATGAAGCTCGCACCCGCTTCCAGTTGAAGCCCTCTAATCAGGACCGTATTGACGCCACCTGCACACAGAGCCAGCACAAGCGCCTGTTTCTCTTTCTTGTAAGCCGGTATCAGAAGAGACAGCAGAAGCGCATAAAGTGCAATGCCCATACTTTCTGAAATAATGGCCGGAATAAACTCCCCAAACATATAGCCAGCTGCTGTACCGAGTACCCATGACGAATACGCAGCAATTTCCAAGGTAATCAAATACCTCGGATCATCAATATCATCCTTCAAACTGATGATTGAGTAGGACTCATCCGTTAAAAAGAATCCAACGATAGGAAAGAAAATCTTTCTCGTTTTTGTCAGCTTTGCCCGGACTGATGCGCTCATTATAAAATGTCTAAAGTTCATAAAAAGTACAGCCACTACAATACTGAGTGGACCCAATCCCGCTGCAAGCATGCTGACGGCCATAAATTGACTGGCGCCCGCATAAACTATTGCTGAAATAAGAACCCCGTCAAGCGCATTTACTCCAGCGCCATTTGCAAGAATACCAAATGCCATGGCTATGGGAAAATACCCTGCCATAACAGGTAATGCATCTTTCATACCTTTCGCGTACATATGCACCTCACTTAATCCATTTTTCTCATGTATTATCTCTCTATATATTAGTAGTTATTATAATAACTACTACTGAATGTGTCAAGAAGTATATACCCATTTTCTTACTGCTGCAGTGTTTACGCACCACTGGTTGTCCAAGAATTTTTACGCCAAAAGGAAATGCGCACATCTGCCGTTTACCAGCCAAATGCGCGCATTTATTCTTGTCGCTTTATGCTTCTGTTTCTTCCTTGCTTGGTAAAGGCTTGTCAAATGCCATTTTCCAGCTGAAATAATCGTTGTCCTTGTTCTTCTCATAGGAAAGATAGGCTGAAAAGGTTGACCCTTTTTTGCTCTTCAGGCCTGACCCGAAAACCCATCCCTGATCAAGCAGCTTCTGGACAGTCCCTTTTGTCATTCGAACACCAAGGGCTGCAAGAAACTTATCGTTCTTCCAGAGAATAAATTTGCAGCCGCCACGCCAATTTGTACAGCCGTAGCCCTTTTCGCCTTCAACCACATCGCTGCCACACTGGGGACATTTGCCCAGTGCTTCACCACGCGCATTCTGGCTTTCTTCTCCCAAATCGTTAATGACATGAAATGCGTCATTCTTTATCTTTTCAACGGACATGCGGGTAAATCCATAAATCTGATCAAGAAATTCTGACTGTTCAAAGGTGGATTTTCCAATGTCGAAAAGATTCTTCTCAAGCTTGCCCGTGTATTCCAAGTCAAAAAGCTCTTTTATGGGGAACATTTCAACCATGCGCTTGCCCATTGCGGTAGCCACCAATGATTTCCCACTGCTTTTGATGTATCCGACGTACTTGAGCTTACTGATTGTTTCAGCACGCGTTGCAGGTGTTCCAATACTGAATCCTGACAGAATCATGCTGATCATTTCTTCGTCATCCTGATTCTTGAAATTCTTCCCACAGGTCTCCATGACACGCAGCAGGGTCTTTTCCGTATGATGCTTGGGCGGCTTTGTTCCTTTTGTTTCGAGCTTCAGCTTATCGACTGCAGCACGTTCGCCCTCTTCCATTTTCGGTAAAATGACATCCTTTGTTTTAATATCCTCTACAACACGCCAGCCTTCTACAAGCTGGATTTTCCCTTTCGAGACAAAGGCATGGGCATTCGCATCCGCTTCAACACTTGTCGTAATACGGACCTCTTCATGCTCAGCGACTGGCATGAACTGCATGATAAACCTGTTTACCACTGCCTCATAGACAATCCGTTCATCGCCAGTCAGCTTCTTTGGAATAACATAGGTCGGTATGATTGCACTATGGCTTTCAACCTTAGCGTTGTTAAAGACCCGGTTGCTCGTATGAAAAGCGACCTGATCTGCATAAGGCTTCCCCTGTTTGACGACTTCAAGCACCTTTTTCGCCTTTGGTACCAGCGTCTCCTCAAGTGCCAGGCTGGCCGTCCTCGGATAGGTAATATGCTTCTTCTCATAAAGGTTTTGCGCGATTTTTAAAACCTTGTCAGATGTCCATCCCTTGAACTTCGATGTGACATGCCCCTGGAGGCCAGAAAGATTGAACAAATAAGGCGGATAACTGCGTTTAAGCTCCGACGCCTTCTCAGTTATAATGCCTTCTTTTCCCTTGACTTGGTCTCGGATGCCTTCCAGCAGTTTCTTGTCTTCAAACTTGTCCAGCTTTCCATCTGTATAAAGTGCCTCGTACAGCTCACCGCGAGCTGTACGAAACATGACTTTCAGTCTATGATACTCTTCTGGAACAAAGGATTCAATTTCCTTATCCCGATCATAAATAATCTTAAGTGTCGGAAGCAGGACACGCCCTACATTAAGAGCTTTCCCACCGCCTCTTTGATACTTCAGCGTAGCGACAGAGGTCAAATTTATGCCAATAATCCAGTCCGCCCATTGACGGCTGATTCCAGCATCCTTTAAAGGAAGCATCTTGTCATTTGAAATAAGCTTCTCGAGCCCCTCACTGACCTCGTCAGGGGTCCATTCGTTAAGAAGCAGCCGCTCTACCGGTTTTTCAACTTCCAGATAATCCAGTATGATATCTCCTATGATCTGACCTTCCCGGTCATAGTCACAGGCTGATATGATACCTGCCACATCTGGCTGGTCAATGAGTCCCTTTATTATTCCAATCTGCTTTTGCGCACCTGGATCGACAACATCACGGTTTCCCTGCACGGATTTGACCTTGTACTTAAACTGGTCAGGAATGAAGGGATAGTTCTCCATTCTCCAGCTGGACATTTGGGGATCGTACTCCTTTGAGTCATACAACTCAAGCAGGTGTCCGAAAGCCCACGTCACGTAATAGCCCTCTCCGGCAAAATAACCGTCCAGTCTTTTCTTAGCACCCACTGCATCAGCAATGTTCTTTGCTACAGATGGCTTTTCAGCAATAATCACTTTAGACATATACACACTCCAAAACCTTTCAATACCCTAGAATAATATTATACTTCTTTGGCTTTGGATTGTCATATGTTAAATCAGTGCAACAGGTTTTGCCCAAAGGACATTCTCATGTGACTCAAGCTTCTTAATGCAGTCATCATGCACTTCGCCGTCCACGTTTAGAATCATAATCGCCTTTCCACCTATGGCCTGTCGACCAAGCTGCATTGTGGCGATATTGACCTTTTCCTGTCCAAGAATAGCGCCAACGTGACCTATCATGCCCGGAACGTCCATGTTTTGAAGGAACATCATGTGTTCACCCGGTGCAATATCCACTTCATAGCCGTTAAAGTCAACCAGGCGCCCTTCATGCTTCATTGACAGATTGCCACCCAGTGTGAATGTGCCCTTGTCCGTTTTAACAATCACGCGCATGTATTCAGTAAATCCGTCGTAATATTCTTCAACGTTCTTCTCTTCAAAAGCGATCCCCCGCTCTTCTGCAGTGACCTTGGCATTGATATAGTTCACGCGGTTTGAAATGATGGTTTCTAGAAGGCCTTTCATGAATGCGATAGAGATCATGCCTGTTTCCTGCTTAGCAATCTCGCCATAGTAACGGATATCAACAAGCTCCACCTTGTCGCTTTGAACCTGGTAAACAAGCTTTCCAAGTTTTTCTGCCAAACCGATGTAAGGTCTGATTGCTTCAAGTTCATCTCTATGGATGGCTGGAAGATTTACCGCATTTGGTACGATTTCGCCCTTCAAACCACTGATTACCTGGTTTGCAACAGTCATACCCACATTCAGCTGGGCTTCAAGTGTGCTTGCGCCAAGATGCGGTGTAACAATGACATTGTCATATTCAAAGAGCGGATTGTTGTAACTTGGTTCCGACTCGTGCACATCAATACCGGCACTTGCAATCTTTCCAGACTTGATGCCCTCAAGAATGGCCGCCTCTTTGATAATCCCACCTCTTGCTACGTTTGTAACACGAACGCCATCTTTCATGATTGGCAAATGCGCTTCATTGATCATCCAGAAGGTTTCCTTGTTTTTCGGTGTATGAACCGTGATGTAGTCCGCTTCTTCAACAAGCGCTTCCAGTGTTTCACGCTTCTCAACACCCAATCTTCTGAAGCGGTCATCAGAAATATATGGATCATATGCAACAACCTTCATTCCAAATCCCTGCATACGCTTGGCAACCAAAGAGCCAATCCGACCAAGACCTACAATACCGATGGTCTTTTCAAACAGCTCTGTACCCTTGAACTGGTTTCTGCCCCAGTTGCCGTCTTTCAGGAACTTATTCGCCTGAGGAATGTTTCTTGACTGCGTCACAATAAGGCCTACAGTCAGCTCAGCAGCAGACATTGTGTTACTTTCAGGCGTGTTTGCGACAATAATGCCTCGCTTTGTAGCCTCTGGAATGTCAATGTTATCAGTTCCGTTACCGGCTCTACCGACCATTTTCAGCTTTACAGCACGGTCCATAAGCTCACTGTTGATTTGTGTCGCGCTCCGCACGATGATGGCATCGTATTGGTCAACAATATCAAGCAGCTCAGAACGTTCGATTCCGACCTTGATATCCACTTCAGCAAAATCCTTTAGGCGTTCCACAGCTTCGTCTGCAATTCTTTCTGCAATGATTACTCTAAATTTCTTTTCCATCACATTCACCTCTCACATTCTCGTTCCCTGTATATAATCTCATAATCTTTCATTCAAAAAATAAACAAACCTCGTCCTTGAAAAAGGACGAGGTAATATCCACGCGGTGCCACCTTTATTTGCAGAGGTCTGGCCAAGACCACTGCCTTAATTACTTTAACGAAGACTGTATCTCCGGTGCGGGTTCATTCCCCGCACTGCTCACGGTTGGATTCAATGACCTTCACTATCAGTTTTCACCACCCACTGACTCTCTTAAAGCGAAGATTGCATTTACTAGACCGATCGTTGCATGTATGAATATTCAAATTTTAACTAATTGTAATATCAAACATTTTTTCTGTCAACACATTTTACGAATATTTTTTTATCTTGATGCATCTTTGTTCTTAAATTTGACCCTTTCGAATATTTTCGCATATGCTGGATATCGCCATTCTGCTACTTTGAAATTCTCGGTAGGGTTGAACCTGCCACGGGCATAATCAGCACATCTGCTGAAGGTCCCTGTGTTTCGAAAGCAGCTTTAAGGGCCGCTTCCATAGACGGCGCATATTTGAACCCGACCTTCTCTACAATATCGGCGTCAAGATCCGTTACCATGATAATTTCATTTCTGAGCTGCATCTGACCGATTGCGGCAGCCTTATGTCCACCCAGCTTGAAGTTCACAGCAATCTCTTCAACGCGCTCCTGTGCTGTTTTTGTGAGCATCCACTCCTCGAAGGTATGCTCGCCAAAGCCTTCTGCAGCCGATGCGCACAAGATGATTGTTCCGCCTTCCTTGACGGCATGCTTTGAGTTATCAAGTCCCTTTTGAGACTGGTAGAGGTTCAAGTCCTTGGGGAATCCACCTGGCGATACCACAACGATATCTGCCTTTTTTTCAAGGTCAATGCCGTAAACTTCATCAAGAAAATGGCAGCCAGCCCGATGCGCATGACGCTGATGACCTGCAAATGCACCTATGATTTCCTTTTTGGGATTCAGAACAACATTCACAATAAAATCGATGTGCTGGAAGTCAGAAACCTGATCGATGTCCAGTCTGACAGGATTTGTCGTCAGATTGCCCGCATAAGCATTGGGATGAACCATGTTCTTATGATTTGCCTGAATTGCAGCATGACTGGAAACCCCCGGCATAATGGCCTTGGCGCCACCGCTGTATCCGGCAAAATAGTGGTACTCGATATTGCCCAGACAAATCACCCGGTCCGCTTCAGCCACTGGTTTAAACACATCGACTGGTGTACCATGCGTACAGGACCCCAGATTGACGCAGTTCTTCATATCGCTGTCCATGACCTTGACGCCCATGGCATAAATAGACTCCCCCACAAGCTTTTTCTTTTCCTCGATTGTATGGGCACGGTGACTGCCCAGGGCAAGAACGACTGAAATGTCTTCTACCCTTGTTCCTGCATTCATGAGTCTATCAATCACTTGCGGAAGAACCTTGTAGCTCGGCATTGGTCTTGATATGTCACTGGTTACAATCACCACGTTCTCACCGGGTCTAACAATCTCTTCCAGCTTTAAGGATTTTACCGGATTATCAAGTGCTGACGCTAAAATCGCCTGTTCACTCAACGCACTTTCGTGACTGGAAGGCAGCAGCGTTCCTATGTAATTCTCTTCACTTAAGGCGAATGATTTTGTTCCTTTTCCAAACTTCACTTCTATCTGCATACGGACCCCCTATATATATGCATAAATAAATATGTTTATACAATTTGTTTTAATGTGTATTATATGTTTTCCTCTTTAAAATTTCAACAATGTATTTTGAAAATTCCGACGTAATTTATTTGACACAAGTAAAAAAACTATTATATAAGTATACTAAAAATGTATATTTTGACATAAAAAAAGAACCTCTGCCCGAAAATCATCGAGATGAGGTTCATTTTCATTAGAATAATTCCAAATAATTATAGGCTTACAACGTTCTCAGCTTGAGGACCTTTAGGACCTTCAGCGATAGTAAATTCAACCTTTTCGCCTTCTTCAAGCGTCTTGTAACCGTCTTTTTGGATTTGTGAGAAGTGTACGAAAACATCATTTCCTTCTTCTGGAGTGATAAATCCATACCCTTTTTCAGCGTTAAACCATTTTACTGTACCTGTCATCATTTTTTGTACCTCCGAATTTTAGTTTAGTCCTTAACTCTTTGTTACAAACCACTCATACCATTTCGGAAGTGCACATTTCATTCAAAAAAATCCAAAACAGGTATTGCGATATTCCAAACTCGATTTAAGGCTATATTTATAATACTATAAATTCTGTATGTATTGCAAGTACTATGTTCCACCAAACGGTAAAAAAAGTCAAAATAATTTATATATTCTAACAGCATTGTGAAATAATTTGAAATCCTAACAAGTTTGTCAAAATAACAATAGGCGCCTCAAGAGGCGCCCATAATTTTGAATTTCCGCATTACTTGTGGAAATTAATTTATATTCATGCAAAACAGTCTACTCCACTATTTCAAAATATCGATGTGGTACCCAGTTGAATTTACCTCTGTCATCTTCAATTTTGTAACATTCATCATCTCTGTCAAGAACGTCATAGACCTTTCCAATCGTTGTAAAATGGATACGAATCGTATCTGTCGCTTTGATCTTCAATGCGTCCATCTCATCACTCCCTTCTATCAGTCTATTGTATCATGGATGTATATTATTTACTTAGTAATTTCTGAAATTGATTTTCCAGACACCGTCTTCTTCAATCAGCTCCCAGTAGTCAAAGACTTCTGCCTGAATGGGTTCACCGTCTGGTGTCATCCCGTCATCCAGAAAGAGGTCGTTGTTTCTAATGTACTTCACATGCACAACTTTGCTGTCTTTAAAGTCCTGGGTGAAATAAATGCCCCGCTGATAGCCGTAGAACCGGTCATAATACTCTTCCATAAGCTCGACAAAGTCCTTGTATCTGAGCAGAGCCCTGCTTTTTGAGTCAATAAAGTCGTATGCGATATCAAAACGCTTCAAATATATGCTGTCAAGAAACTGTATGACCACATCGCTTGGATGCTGCTTCTTGATATAAATGAAGTCTTCAGCCCTCGGCAGCGGCTCCATCATATTGAATCCGCCAAGCTCCACATTGAGCTTCTTGCCTTCAATAAGAATCTGGACACTGTATGCGTCTTCCATTTCGGTAAATGTATTGACTATGGACCAGATGAAGAGCTCACGCCTGTCACCATTCCAGAACTCTGTCTGCGTGAAGTCCTTGCTCATATTGACATAAACCACATTATCAATCAGCTCTACTGAAAGAATCTGAGCCTGCTGTGTAAAGGGCGTTTCATACATTTTTGTCTTGGGACCCTTTACGAGTTCCTCGGCAATGCCCATCTCAAACTGCTCATTGGTAAACTCAATAACCCGGTCTTCACTCCTCAGCTTGTCACCATAGACAAAATAGAGCTTGGAGCTCAGCTTGATACTGACAGGATTTGGCGTTATGACATCATCAGGGCTTAGGACATTCATGTTCAGTCTGTTGGTAAAGCTAAGCAGAATGATTGAAAACACAAAGACACTGATAAATACAAATCGCAATGTACTTTTCATCACTGCCTCCTATATCTCAAGCTTTGAAGGCAAGACAATATACATTCTCGTACCTACGCCCAGTTCGCTCTCTGCATAGATTTGACCCTGATGCAGGTTGACTATCTGCTGTGCAATGGCAAGCCCCAGACCGGTTCCGCCCGTTGCACGCGCCCTTGCCTTGTCCACACGGTGAAATCTCTCAAACACATGCGGTAAATCCTCTTCAGGAATTCCGATGCCTGTGTCTGTTATGCGAATGATCACATTCTCCCTGACGCGGTAGAGTTCAACATCCACCGATCCGCCATCCGGTGTGTACTTGATTGCATTGCCAAGGACATTGATGATACACTGCTGTATCTTGCCCTTATCGATTTCGATTTGAATCTTTTCGTCCTCTTCGAAGCGGACTGTAATCTTCTTTTTCTCTGCCAGAGGGCTCAGCTGCCGTACAACATTCTCAATCAGATAATTCAAATAGGTGATCTGATACTCCAGCTGAAGCTCCTTCTTCTCAATATCAACCAGATACAGGAGCGAGTCGATAATTTTGTTAAGACGGGTCACTTCCTTGTCGATATCTCCTAGAAACTCCCTGTATACAGCCTCATCCCAGGCCTCCTGTGACAAGAGCGTCTCAGAAATGATTTTCATGGACGCCATGGGCGTACGGAGCTCATGAGAGGCATTAGAAACAAACTGCTTTCTGCGTTCATCGACCTGCTCAAGTCTTGTGAGCATGAGGTTGAATGCATTCCCCAGATTTGCAAGCTCATCGTTGCCTCTGACCATGACGCGGCGGTCATGCTGACCACGTGTGATTGCACGGACGACATCGGTCATCCTTTCTATTGGCGCCGAGAAGATATCTGCAAAAATAAAGCTGACAATTCCCGTTATGAGTATGCCCAGCAGGGAGAGAATCAGAATCTTGTGTATGACACGGGCGATATTCTCAAATATCAAATCTGCGGAAGCAGAAATAAGCACAGAACCGATTACGTCCTGCCGCTGTGTTATAGGCACCGTAACATACATGATGTTGCCAGCCTCCTGCGTGTTGTAAAGTTCCGCCGATGGTATGCCCTGAAGCGCACTGGACACTTCAAGAAGATGCTTGTAGTTTCGACCGACCATTTTATCGTATGAGTCCAGCTGTACCCTGCCGTGCTCGTTCAGAATAAGAATACGGGCATCCAGGTCCAGACTGTACTTCTTGATGACGCTCTCCACATAGCTTCGGGTACTTGATATGCCAAGGCGGTAAAAATCAGGTGCGACTTCATCTGCAATGATATTTCCCTGTGTCAGAAGGTTAATCTGCATGTCGCTGACAGCGTTGACCTTCAGCGTTTCGTTGATGAAAGAAATCATCAGTGTCAGCGTAAGCAGGATTAACAATAAATAGGTGGAAACGAGTTTCCACCTAATACTGATAAACCATTTGTTAATGTTTAAAATAGTAACCAACTCCCCATTTGGTTAAAATATATTCCGGCTGTGAGGAATTCTTCTCAATTTTCTCACGCAGTCTTCGGATGTGAACATCCACTGTTCTGACATCACCGAAATACTCATATCCCCAAATAGTCTCAAGAAGCTCTTCTCTAGAGAACACTTTTTCCCTGTTCATTACAAGAAGAAGCAGCAAATCAAATTCCTTGGCAGTCAGATTGACATCTCTTCCATTGACTGTAACCTTACGTCCAAGCGTGTTGATTGAGAAATCACCAACGTTTATTACACTTGTAGCCGTCTGCTTCTCGTTAACCTGTACACGACGCAGGATGGCCTTGATTCTGGCTTTAAGCTCCAAAATGTTAAAAGGCTTTGTTAGGTAATCATCTGCCCCGTACTCAAGTCCGAGGACCTTGCTCGAATCGTCACCCTTTGCAGTCAGGATGATGATAGGCACCATTGACGTTTCCCTAACCTTCTTACAAACCTCAAGACCGTCAATTTCCGGCAGCATGAGATCCAGAACAACCAGTTCATAGCTGTTGTTCATGATTTTCTCAAACGCTTCATTTCCATCGATGGATGTCTCAACATTGTATCCATCTTGTTCCAGACTGAATTTCAGACCCTTCAGCAGTATTGGTTCATCATCTACTACGAGTATCTTCTCTGACATCTTAACACCTTCCTTAATATCTCCAATTCCTGATAACATAGAGTTCCTTGCGTAAACGTTCACTGTTAAAGGGTTATCTGAGCACCCTATAATCTTCCTGACGCTTCGTTATTTTTTGCGCATCGAAGTACTCGAGCAGGGCCACTGCGTTTTTCCTCGAAGTATCGACCAAATCCCTGAACTCAGCCAGACTGATTTTAGACTCGGACTTCAAGTGACTGATAAGGGCGTTTTCACAGCTCTTAAGCACCTCTGCGTCTATCCATATTTTTTCGTCCAATTTAACAAGCTTACCCGTTGAGAACAGCAGATCGATGAGATCTTTGTCCTTTTTCCCAAGCCCAAGCTTCTGTTCAGCTTCACTTACAGCCAAAGGCTTGGTCCCGCAAAGCTTAAAGAAGGACACGATGCGGTCGACCTTTTCCTGTTGCTTGGGTGTCAGACTCACTTCAAAGGACGAAAGGGACACGAGAGCGCCCTCAACACGAAGAACACCTCTGTCAGCAATCTGATTGAATATGATATCTGCTGATTTATTTTTTACCCCGGTTAAAGTCTTGTTACGCAGTTCTTCTTTAGGCATGCCTGCCTTGAGCGGATTCTTTTCATGGTAGCTGTTCAGATTTGATATGATATGCGTTTCAACTTCTTCCAGATAAGAAGTGTGAATCCATTCACCGGATGGGAACATAAAAGCAGTCCCTTCTTCCAGCATCTCTTCAAGATGACCCTTTATGAGATCTGCAGCAAGTCCAGACTGTCCAGCCATATCGTCAACCTTCGGAAAGGCCTTGCTCATCTTGTAGAGTGTCCCATCCACAATCTGTTTCGGATCCCCTTCAAGCTTCGTAAGCAGGTCTTCCAGTATATCCTCATTGAATCTTTTATGTTTTACCGCATTAGGGTCCAGTATTTTTCCACCACCGACGGTAATTAGCGGCGAGTATAGTCTGACAACAAAGCGGTCCCCATATTTGCAGGCTGTCTTGTCTTCCAGTCGCAGCTGAGCCAGACAGCTCTCTCCCGGTTCAAGTCTCTCCCTGTCAAGCAGGACAATTCTACAGAGCACCTCTTTTGTACCCTGATAGAGTCTGAGTCGTGTCCAGTTTTCAAGAGCCTTCGGCGCTGATTTCAAAAGTGAAAACTCAACGTCGAGCATCATGGTGGACTTCATGGTATCCGCCTTTGCCAGGACATCCCCGCGGTGGAGATGCGCCTTGTCAATGCCCGTCAGATTAAGGGCGATACGCTGACCCGCATAGGCATCCGATACATCCACGTTATGATTCTGTATTTTACGTATGCGTACTTCTTTTTCAAGCGGATAGACCACCAGGGTATCATCCTGCGTAATCTTGCCTTCCACCAGGGTTCCTGTAATGACAGTGCCGACACCCTGAAGCGTGAAAACACGGTCAATGGGGAGTCTGGCCGGTATATGCTCTGGCTTGTCATCCACACCGACAGCCATTTTATCAATTTCCTCAACGAGGGTATCCAGGCCTGCACCGGTAATCGAAGAAACCGGAATCATAGGCTGACCTTCAAGGAAGGTTCCCACAAGGTGCTCTTTCACATCTTCCTTGACGAGTTCAATCATTTCCGCGTCGACAAGGTCGCTCTTAGTGAGTACCACAATCCCACGCTTTAATTCAAGCATGTTGAGTATGTCAAGATGCTCCTGCGTTTGGGGCATGACCCCTTCTTCGGCAGATACGACCAAAAGTACTATATCAATGCCGCTTACTCCGGCAAGCATGTTTCTTATGAATTTTTCATGACCGGGCACATCGACAATTCCGGCACGTTTCTTACTTGGCAAGTCAAAAAAGGCAAATCCCAAATCAATGGTAATGCCCCGCTTGCGCTCCTCTTCCCAGCGGTCCGGTTCAATTCCAGTCAATCGCCTGATCAGAGCACTTTTTCCGTGATCTATGTGACCTGCCGTCCCGATGACTACGTTTGTCATATTAGACCTCCAGCTCCAGCGAAGCAAGTGCTTTCGCTACGATATCAACTTCACCATCCTGCAGTGTTCTCGGGTCGAAAAGCACTCGGTCCTCCATTACACGTGCAATAACCGGAATGTCATAGCTTCTGAGTCCGGAAATGATTGTATTGGCAGAGAGCTTGTCATGCATGATGGACATTAAATATGTTGGGAGCTTTTCCAGCGGCATTGAACCACCGCCAACTTCAGATTCTCCCAGCATTTTTTCTATTTTGTACCCCTTTGTCGCTGCTTCTACCGCACAGATAAGTGCTGTAGCCTCTTCTTCCAGCTGCGAAAGTGGTCGTGTCAGCATTTTGAGTGTTGGAATTTCCTTCAGGGCTCTTTCTTCATCCCTATACAGCATCAGTGTGGCTTCAAGGGCACAAAGGGTCATTTTATCAACACGAAGAGCTCTTGTAAGGTGATTGGCCTTCATGGCATCGATATATGCCTTATTACCAATGATAATTCCAGCCTGCGGCCCACCAAGCATTTTATCCCCACTAAAGGTCACCACGTCTGCACCTGCCGCAATGGCTTCTTGAACTGTAGGCTCCTTTGTGAGTCCGTACTTCGAAAAATCGACAAGGGACCCGCTGCCTATATCTTCAACAAGCGGTATATTGTGCTTCTTTGCAAGAGGTGCCAGTTCATCAACACCTACCTCTTTGGTAAATCCGAGTATGCGGTAATTGCTCGTATGCACTTTCATGAGAATGCCTGTGTTTTCAGTAATAGCATTTTCATAATCTCGTAGGTGGGTTTTGTTCGTCGTTCCGACTTCAATCAGGTCTGCACCCGACCAGCGCATGACTTCAGGCACACGGAAAGAGCCGCCGATTTCGACGAGCTGTCCTCTGGAAACAATGGCCTCCTTGCCTGCGCAAAGCGTGCTCAATACAAGCATGACTGCCGCAGCGTTATTATTGACAACCAGGGCAGCCTCGGCCCCTGTCATTTCACAGATTTTATCTTCAACATGGCTGTATCTCAAACCGCGTTTTCCATTCTCAATATTGAATTCAAGGGTCGAATACGCACCTGCAATCTCATCTAGGTGGTTGCCTATGGATTTGGTAATCAGAGACCGCCCCAGGTTGGTATGCAGGACGACACCTGTTGCGTTGACCACGCGACGCAGGTGGTAGGCTTCCTTCTTCTTAGCTGCTTTCACGGCTTCTTCTTTAATGGCTTCTATGTCTATTTTATATTCTGTCGCATCCGTCTCACTGAGTTTTGCGATTTCTTTTCTTACTTTGTCGATGGACATTCGCACGCTGTCAACAAGTACTGACCGGGATATTTTATCACTGTGCTTTTTTATGTCCTGGCTTTCCAGTAGTTCGTCAACCTTTGGTAATTGGGCAAATAAATTCTTTTTCATTTGTCGCACTCCTAACATATTGGTCTGACTGTTCAAACTGCCAGTTTTCCAGAGTTATTATAACATATTTGAATACAAGTGAATCGTTTACCAGCCCATAAAATCCTGATTGTGACAAAAACGAAAAGAAAAACCTACCATTCCTTAACATTTAGTAGTGACATGTCTCGAAAATAGTAGGTTTTATGTTTTTTTAATATTCAAATATCACAATTTGGAAATGATTTCTTCTTAGATGAATTCGATGAAGTGAGGCCCTTTTTCCAGCACGCGGCCAATCACTGCAAATGCAGTCTCTGTATTTGTCTCAAGATCTGCAAGCAGAGCCTCAAGACTGTCGCCGTGTACTGCAATTAGAAGTCCACCCGATGTCTGAGGATCGAAGAGGATGTCTTGAAGCTCTTCTGCAATACCCTCAGAAATGCGTACACGCTCACCGACATAGCTTCTATTTCGGTAAGCACCGGCTGGAACCAGTCCCATTGAAGCATTTTCCATGGCGCCATCCATGATTGGAATGCTGCCTGTTTCAATTTCAATGCTCACACCGCTGCCCTCTGCCATTTCAAGAACATGCCCTGCAAGGCCAAAGCCAGTGATATCCGTACAAGCAGAAACCTCGTGGCTGACCATACATTCTGCCGCATACTTGTTCAAATAGGCCATCACGCGCATGGCTTCATTCGTCTTCTCTTCGTCAAGCATTTCTGCCTTGATTGCTGTATTGAGGATGCCTACGCCAATAGGCTTTGTCAGGACGATATAATCGCCCACGCGGGCTTTGGCATTGGCAAGAACCTTGTCTGGATGCACAAGCCCAGTAACAGACAGACCATACTTGGGTTCGTTGTCTTCAACCGAGTGACCGCCCACGAGAAGCGCACCTGCTTCCCTGACCTTGTCCGCACCGCCCTTTAGAATCTCGCCCAGGATGGACATATCAAGACAATTTGGAAATCCAACGATGTTGAGAGCTATCGTCGGTTCTCCACCCATGGCATATACGTCGCTCAGCGCATTCGCCGCTGCAATTTGCCCGAACATATAGGGATCATCCACTATGGGTGTGAAAAAATCAAGGGTCTGGATAATTGCCTGATCATCGTTCAGTTTGTATACTGCTGCATCATCAGCTGTGTCAAGTCCCACTAGAAGCTTGTCACTGCTGAATTTTGGTAGATGGCGCAGAACCTGCGCCAGGTCCTCAGGACCTATTTTAGCCGCTCAGCCAGAGCTCTGTGTCAGCTCTGTTAACCGAATTCGCTTGTCTGCCATATACTCACCTCCAAAGGAGTGTCTTATTATAGTTTGCATATACTCAATTCACTATAACATCTCCTATACCGGAGAAGCAAGCATGGGCTTATTTAAGGGCAGCCTCGCTGAACACGTCCTTGATGGACGCCAGTTTTTTCTCCCCGATACCGGATATTTCAATCAGTTCGTCTACAT
The DNA here is from genome assembly GCA_963678925.1 of uncultured Acidaminobacter sp. GTDB lineage: Bacteria > Bacillota > Clostridia > Peptostreptococcales > Acidaminobacteraceae. Next base: position 332,214 of record OY787533.1, read on the forward strand.
GATTAAATGGTCCCTTGTCGTTTCTATATGCTATGATTTTTTCGGCCATTTTCTCGCCTATACCCCCTATTTCGCATAATCGCGCCGCCGTCGCTTCGTTCAAATCCTGAAGCGTCCACGAACCGATAGGGTTTTCAGCTGTGATTACCGGGACTTCTCCCTTTTTGTATAGGACAATCTCTTGCGTGTCATATACCCGGCCAGCAAGGTTCAGCACAGTAAGCTCCGCCTCCTCAGTGGCGCCGCCTGCCATTTTCAGTGCATCTTCAATGCGGGCGTCCGCAGAGAGCGCATAAACCCCGGGAGAATGCACCGCCCCCTTGACATATACCTTAACGGTTTCCACCTGATTCTCGGTCTGTATTTCTGTCTGATTTTCATCACTGAGCCCAGCTTCCTGAGCGCTGCCCTGCGCTGTCTCGTCCACTGCAGAAGCGTCAATGAGCTTGACGCCAATGACAAGCAGAAGCACAATGATAATCAAGCCAAGTTCGATGTGTTTTGATTTTATTTTTCCCATATTCATCCCCTTCGCTGCACCTTTCAGTATGGTTTCCAGGTATATTATAACCCGTATCATACATTAATTCCAGTATATTCCTATTAGATGCATAGTTTACAGTTTGGTACAGAATAAGATTCTACTGCGCATGGGTTTAAACATGTGTTAAAATAGAGTATCTGTGACTTGAGGTGATTTTAATTTGAAAAAGTACATTCTAATCGTAATTCTGGCATTTGCAATGCTTATTCAAGGCCTGTTTCCAGTTTGGGCCGATACATATACCCTGCAGCCCGGGGACATTGTGGCTGAAGCCGCCATACTGATTGACCAGGAATCGGGTCAGATATTGTTCCAGAAGAACATCAACAAAATCATGTATCCGGCAAGTATTACAAAAATAATGACGGCAATTCTGGTTCTTGAAGATTTGAACCTTGATGATACGGTGGTTGTTGACGCCAAGAGCCCCTTTACAGAAGGCAACAGGATTTATGTCATTGAAGACGAAATTTTTACCGTAGAACAGCTTCTGAACGCTCTGATGATAGAGTCTGCGAATGACGCGGCCGTCGCCCTGGCAACTTATCACTCAGGAAGTGTTGAAGCCTTTGCCAAACGCATGAATGAACGCGCTCAGGAGCTAGGCGCACTCAACACCAATTTTGTGAATCCCAACGGACTGCCTGACGAAGCACATGTGACTACAGCTTACGATATGGCTCTTATCGCCATGCAGGCCTCTAAAATGGACAAGCTCATGGAGATTGCCAGTACGGTTCGTTACGAAATTCCACCCACAAACAAGCAATCTGAAACACGGTATATGACAAACTCAAACCGTTTCCTTTATGGCGTTGGCAGCAAGAACCAAATCAACTACAACGGCAACATGATTGACATTAAGTACGATGCCGTGACCGGGCTTAAGACTGGCTATACGGTTGCAGCCGGCCAAACCTTTGTTGCGACAGGTGAAAAGGACGGCAAGAAGCTCATCAGTGTCATCCTTAAATCAGAAGGGAAAAATCTTTATATTGACACGCGCCGACTGCTTGATTATGGTTTTGACAACTTTGAAAGAAAAGAACTCATAAAGGCCGGCGAAAAGGTGGAAGAGCTTAGCTTTGACGACGAGAAAAACTCCAAGATTCCAGTTGTCGCCAAAAATGCACTGGTTGCCTATGTCCCTCTTGGTACACAGGTCAGCGATCTGACGCGGGAGATGAATCTGCTGACAGATATCAGCCTTCCCATTGAATCGGGTGCCCTGCTGGGAACTATGCGCTACTTGAACGGTGACATGACTGTTGCCAGTACAGACCTGGTAGCACCGGGCTATGTCAGCGACAAAGCCCTGCTCGATGATACAATTGACTACTATACAGACGACAATGCAAAATGGTCATTAGAAAACATGAACTGGATGTCCTTTGCAATTCGTGCTGGCATCACGCTTCTGATCTGGCGTTCAGTTATGACATGGTATAATCTTCAGCGCAGGAATTACGCAAAGAAAATGCGGGAAAACACAGACGCTGAGAAAGGGAGAACCCCTCCCCCTCAAGGCAGAAGCCGTAACTCTGAAAGTAGAAACAGAAATTCAAATCGAAAAAAATAGATTTTGTATGTAGCAATGCAGTATTTCGGATTTTTATACAGTATGGTAGGAGCCTTATGAAAGGCTCCTTTTTTTATGGCAAGCAGACCGGGCGAACCCCTTGTCAATCCCCGCTTTTCATATTGTTTAGATTTTTTAGTTGTCTAGAAAATGAAATTTCATAGACAACTAAAAAAGGGCTGCTTTTTCAAGCAGCCCTTTCGTATGTATGTGGTTCTATTAGCCTTTGTAGCCAATCATTTGAATTTCAATGTCAGCATCCAGTGGCAGACGTGCTACTTCAACTGCTGCACGTGCAGGCTTGTGCTCATTGAAGAACTCAGCGTAAACTTCATTCATTTTTGCGAAGTCATTCATATCATTCAGGAAAATCTCAACTTTTACAACCTTGTCCAGACTGCAGCCAGCTTCTTCAAGAATCGCCTTGCAGTTGTTCAGGGATTGTCTTGTCGCAGCCTGAATATCACCCTTTACCATTTCCTTAGTTTCAGGATTGATTGGTAGCTGGCCTGAAACGTACACGAAAGGACCCGCTTCCATACCTTGAACGTAAGGACCTACTGCAGCTGGTGCATTTGTCGTATTCACTGACTTTAACATAATTTTCTCCTCCTCATACTTACTCACACAAAATAAACACCCGTAAAAGTGTTTTACTTACTAGGAAGCGACCACATTTACAGCCGCTTCCAATAACTATCATATCATTTTTTTAATCAGTTCAAAATAGTTTTTAGCAAATGCCTATTTCTCAACACGGATTTCATCCAGGTAATTGTAAATTGTGTATCTGGAAACACAAAGTACTTTTGCAACATAATCGATTGCACCCTTGATGAGAAACGCACCCTGTCTGTCCAGCTTGTTCACAATCTGAACCTTCTCATCTTTTGTCAGATAAGCAACAGGCTTGCCAACACTTTCAATGGTAACCTGAACCAGATCAGTAAGAACGTCATTTACCGTATTGACATTCTCAGAAGCCTTGTCTTCGATATTAAGAGCAACTTGCATCATATCGTTGAGCACATTTCGAGCAACAACGAGTTCAGACATGTCGAAATTGATACAGAAACAACCGATTGTCTTACCATCATCATCCTTGATAAAGAATGTAGATGACTTGAGCGCACGACCATCGGCACTCTTGCCAGTATAATTGATGATATCGTGATTCGTATCCCCGTGACTTACTTTCTTTAGGGAAAGCTCCGTCATTGGAGAACCGACACTTCTACCCGTTACACCGCCATTGGCGATTGCAATAATTGAATTTGGTGCCAGTGAAAAATCATGAAGTACGACTTCGCAGTTCTTTCCAAAAGTTTGACCTATCCCCTGCACAAACGGCTTATATCTCTCTAGTATTGGATTGGTTTTCTTCGACATTTCTGTGCCCCTTTCTCAAAAAGCTTCATTTCCAAGCTCCATCTCCTATTTCGCTACGATATTGATTAATTTACCCGGAACGGTGATGACCTTGACAATCTTCTTGCCTTCAGTCATTTTCTGTATCTTTTCACTTTCCAGTGCCATTTTCTCAAGTTCATCCTTTGTTGCATCTTTACCAACAACGATTTTGTCTCTTACCTTACCATTGATTTGTAGTACAATCTCTATTTCGTCTAGTACAAGGGCTTTTTCGTCCCACATAGGGTATTTCTGTACATGTACAGAATCTTCTTTGCCGATTTCCTTCCACAATTCTTCAGTGAAGTGTGGGCCAAACGGCGCTAGAATTACCAGCAGGTCTTCAACAAGCTTCTTAACAAGTGGCTGGTTCAGCTCCTGTGCACGCTCTTTATATCTGTATGCGTCATTCACAAGCTCCATTACCGCCGAAATGGCTGTGTTGAAATTGAAACGGCCTGTTATATCTTCATATACTTTTTTAGATGTCTTGTTCAACATGAAGTTCAGGTGCTTGTCATCTGCATTGGCAATGGCAATTTCGCCTTCGCCCATGTGCTCCTTAAGCTCGTCAATCAGACGCCATACGCGGTTGATGAATCTGAATGCGCCTTCAACACCGTCGTCAGACCATTCAAGATCCTTCTCAGGAGGTGCTGCAAAGAGAATAAAGAGTCTTGCAGTATCCGCACCGTACTTCTTGATGATTTCATCAGGGCTCACGACATTGCCCTTTGACTTGGACATTTTAGCGCCGTCTTTAAGAACCATGCCTTGTGTCAGCAGATTGTCAAACGGTTCGCTGACTGGAGAAACACCCTGGTCATACATAACCTTAGTGAAGAAACGTGCGTATAGAAGGTGAAGGATCGCATGCTCCACACCGCCGATGTACTGGTCAACACCCATCCAGTATTTCGCCTTGTCAAGATCAAAGATTTCTTCGCTGTTGCCTGAATCCGTATAGCGCAGGAAGTACCAAGATGAATCTACAAATGTGTCCATCGTATCGACTTCACGCTTGCCTTCTTTACCACATTTAGGACATGGCGCATGCTTGAACGATTCACTCGTAGTAAGCGGTGATTCACCAGCACCTGTAAACTCTACGTCTGTAGGCAGAAGAACCGGCAGCTCTGATTCTGGAACCGGAACATAACCGCAGTCAGGACATTCGATAACCGGAATTGGAACACCCCAGTAACGCTGTCTTGAAATCAGCCAGTCGCGAAGTCTGAAGTTGATTGTCTTCTCGCCTAGGCCTTCTTTATCCATCCACTCAATAATCTTTTCCTGGCCCTCTTTGTACTCAAGGCCATCGAACTCACCTGAGTTCATCATTTTACCAGAGCCCGTGTAGGCTTCCTGAAGATTATCAATATCAATGCTGTCATCCTCAGGACGGATTACAGGAATAATATCTATATCGTACTTCTTAGCAAATTCAAAGTCGCGCTCATCATGTGCTGGAACTGCCATGATTGCACCAGTACCATAGTCCATCAGTACATAGTTTGCCACATAAATAGGCGTCTTTCTTCCGTTGAGCGGGTTGATTGCGTAGCTGCCAGTGAAGAGACCTTCTTTTTCAACATCTGTTGCAGTTCTCTCAACTTCAGACATATGCTGAAGCTTTTGCTGGAATGCTTTGATTGACGCTTCATACTCTGTGCCTTCAACAAGCTCATCCACCATAGGATGCTCAGGCGCAAGCACCATAAAAGTCGCACCGAACAATGTGTCCGGTCTCGTAGTGAAGACTTCCAGTGCCTGGTCTGTACCTTCTACTGCGAACTTGACTTCAGCACCGATGCTCTTGCCAATCCAGTTGGACTGCATCGTCTTAACCTTTTCAGGCCAGCCTTCAAGCTGATCAATATCTTCAAGAAGTCTGTCAGCGTAATCCGTGATTTTAAAGTACCACTGGCTCAGCTTCTTCTTTACAACTGTCGAGTCACAACGCTCACAAGCACCGCCGACAACCTGCTCATTGGCAAGTACCGTCTCACAGCTCGGGCACCAGTTAACCGGTGAATGCTTCTTGTAAGCAAGGCCAGCGTTAAAGAACTGTATAAACAGCCATTGAGTCCACTTATAGTAATCAGGCTTGCATGTAGCCAGCTCTCTATCCCAGTCATAGCTGAGTCCAAGGCGCTTAAGCTGTCTTTTCATTTCAGCAATATTTTCAGTTGTCCAAGGGTCTGGATGAATTTTATGGGCGATTGCAGCATTTTCAGCTGGAAGACCAAATGCATCCCATCCGATTGGATGCAGGACATTGTATCCGTCCATCTTTTTGAATCTTGCAATAACATCCCCTATGGAGTAGTTTCTAACATGACCCATATGCAGTTTGCCTGATGGGTATGGAAACATCTCAAGGCAGTAATATTTTGGTTTTGATTCATCGGCTTCTACATGAAATTCTTTCGATTCATCCCACGTTTTTTGCCATTTTGCTTCAATAGCAGAAAAATCATAATGCATGCTCGTCTCTCCTTTTCAGTCCTACAAGGGCAGGCCCTTATGTATACGCTTTGCACCATCTGGTCCACAACATTAACCCGATGGTCCCCGTTCAAAAAAAATAAAAAGAGTCGTATCACGTTGGTATCCATCCATAGGGACGAATAATTCGCGGTACCACCCTACTTGGCCAAAATTTGACCCTCTCTAGCTGCAATATAACGGCTGCATACCGTCAGGCATCTTAAACAAGACGAGTTCAAAAGCTGTAACTACCGATTCACACCAACCACCGGATCTCTTTCCCTCATTTGAAAGGGTTTAGCTAAAAACAATCTACTACTTCTTTGCCTGAAAACTTATAATACAGATCAATATCTGTTTTTGTTTGATACATGTTTTGAAGTGGCTGTTTCAGCCACTTCAAAACAATTTGTTTTTACTCATTGTAATTGCAAATTTAAAATGTGTCAATATTCAATTCCAATTTTTCTGCATCGCTCCAAATTCTTTCTATATCATAGAAATCTCTTTCAGCGGGCGTAAAAACATGGACGATGACATCAAGGTAGTCTAGAAGAATCCAGTTTCCACCGCGTCTGCCCTCTTTATGACCTATTTGTACACCTTTTTCACGGAGCTCATCGATAACCCCTTCTGCAATCGCATTGACATGGGTGTTCGATGTTCCGGTAGCAATGACAAAATAATCAGCAATGCTGCTCAGGTGTCTGACATCCAGTATTTGAATGTCTCTTCCCTTCTTGTCATCGATGTATCCTGCTATATCCAGTGCTAATTCCTTTATATTCAAACCTTGCACCTCTTTTTTCTATCCGTTGATTACCAGGTCGTTCCATAAAGCTATGGTAGCGGTGTGCAGGGCATGTCCCTTTTGTACGACAAAACTGATCGAATCTGAAACCGTCTGTTTCAAGGCGGCGTCCAGGTCCTTCTTAGCCAGTTTTCTCAGAGCGTCCACACCATCGTACTTTCTGCCAGGTTCTATGGCATCGGCAATGTATATCACCTTTTCAAGATCCGACATACCGACTCTGCCGTAGGTATGATACCGCACCGCATTGAGTATGTCTTCATCTGTAATGCCCAGATCCTGCGCTATGAGTACAGCGCCAACTTCTCCATGAAGCAGTGAAGGTGAACTTTCCACCACTTCATCTATATAAATGCCCTGGTCCCGAGCAATACCCAAAAGCCTGTCATTTGGCTCATACTTGCCATAATCGTGCAGCAGGGCGGCATATTCTGCCTTGACTGCGTCAATCCCGTGACACTCGGCAAGTATCTTGGCCGTTTCAGCGACTCTTATCGTATGCTCATACCTGGAAGGTTTCAGTCTTTTGCGTATGATTTTCTGCAGTTTGCGTAGTTCCGACATGTCATCAACCTTCTTTATAAAGCCCATTGTCATGAATGTAGTGCTCGACCGATTCTGGAAGCAGGTAACGTATGCTCTCGTCCCCGCGCACCCTTTCCCGTATATCGGTGGAAGAGATTGCAAGTGCAGGAACTGTCGTGATACTGATGTCTGCATCATACCGCTGCTTCAGATCCTCAATTTTCATTTCAAGACTTGACCGGTCAATTCCAGGTCGTGTCGCTGCAATGAACTTGCAAAGGCCTAGAAGCTCCTCGAAGGATCGCCACGTCTCCAGTTCAATGATGGCATCTGCGCCCGTAATGAAATAGAGCTTGTCTTCTTCGCCAATCTGCTCACGCAGCTTTTTGATTGTATTGATTGTGTACGACACCGTTTCTGAATCGATTTCAATTCTGGAAACGCTGAAACCGGGATTGGTCTTTGTAGCAAGCACTGTCATTTCATACCTGTCAAGCTTGTCTGTCATTTGACCCGTCTTCTTATGGGGTGCATTTCCCACAGGGATGAAATAAACTTTGTCCAGATGGAATTGCGTTCTAATTTGCTCTGCAAGCATCAGATGCCCATAATGAATCGGATCGAACGAACCACCCATGATTCCAAAACGACATCCTCCTATACATTTAATCAAAACTTACGCCTCCAACTACTCCTGAAAAGGAGTCTTCATTATCTTGGAAGTTCTATTTTCGGATCTTCCAGTGCACGTCTATATATGACGAACTTATTGCCTATAGCCTGTACGAACTCAGCTTTTGTACGCTTTGCAACCTTGTTGCCCGCGTCCTTTGAGTCCATCAGACTTGAATCCAGTACATTTACTTTTACCAGCTCGTGGGATTCAAGCAGTGCATCCATCTGTGTGATGAAAGCCGGCGAAATACCTTCTTTTCCAAGCTGTGCAAGAGGTTTCTTCTTATTTGCCAACCCTTTCAGGTAGCTTCTTTGCTTAGCAGTTATCATTTTATCACCTATCTATTCTAATCGTAGTATTCAAATTCAACATCAACAACACGCACCGTGTCGCCATCTTCTATGCCCATTTCCTTCAGCTTCTCAAAAACGCCCTTTTGCGTCAGAATCGACTGGAAGTGTCTGAGCGACTCATCATTTTCAAAATCCGTAGCATATACGAGTCTGTCCACCGCATCGCCGGAAACAACATAGACTTCGCCATCCATGTTGAAATGAAGCTCTGCCTTTACGTCTTCGGCTTCCACATAGAAATCCTCTTCCGTATACAGCGGCTCAACTTCAACCAGATCCAGCATTTCAGTAACATACTGCATCAGCTCGTTGACACCCTTGCCTGTTGCTGCCGATATAGGAAAGACTTTGTATCCACGTGTTTCCATATCTTTTTTGAAATTGTCATAAACCTCATCGTCAAATACCAGGTCCATCTTATTCGCGGCAACAACCTGGAAACGGTCAGCCAGCTTCTCATTGTACAGTCTGAGTTCATCATTGATTTGGTCAAAGTCCTGGATTGGATCTCTTCCCTCAATGCCGGAAACATCGACAACATGTACGATGACCTTTGTACGTTCAACGTGTCTAAGGAATTCGTGACCAAGTCCGATTCCTTCATGTGCACCTTCAATCAGTCCCGGAATATCTGCAAGCACGAAGCTCTTTCCGCGTACGATTTCAACAACGCCCAGATTCGGTTGAAGTGTTGTAAAGTGGTAGTTTGCAATCTTTGGCTTTGCTTTTGTAATCGCCGATAGGATTGTAGACTTTCCAACATTAGGATATCCTACAAGACCTACATCTGCAAGCATTTTAAGCTCGAGAATAACCGTTCTTTCCTTGCCTTTTTTGCCCTGCTCAGAAAAGCTTGGCGCCTGTCTTGTTGCTGTCTTGAAGTGCCAGTTGCCTCGACCGCCTTTACCACCGCGTGCAATGACAAACTGCTCTCCCTTTTCAGTCAGGTCAGCAATAATACCGCCAGACTGCTTATCTCTGATAATGGTTCCAGGTGGGACTTTGATGAACAAATCTTCAGCATCTCTGCCTGAACAACGCTTCTTGGCACCGTTCTGACCATCATCAGCAATGTATTTTCTCTTGTATCGAAAATCCATCAGCGTTCTAAGACCTTCATCAACAATGGCAATCACACTGCCGCCTTTGCCGCCGTCACCGCCGTCTGGACCGCCGTCAGGCACATACTTCTCACGTCTGAAGCTAACGCTTCCATCGCCGCCTTTACCTGATTTCAGGTATATCTCAGCCTTATCGACAAACATCGATTTCACCTCGTTTTTCTCAAATCTGATTCACTTGAGAGTCGACTGCGCATGTCAGCCGACTCTCAAGCGAACCAGCACATATCACATTATAAATCCCAGTAAAAAATACAGGTGTTCTATACGAAAATGTACCCTTTACTATTATAATGAACACATTCTTTGTAAAATGTGTATACCAATGATTACTTGTATATTGCGTTGAACAATCTGCGGTTGCTCATGTCGCTATGCCAATCTCTATTTTATATAGAAATGACAGAGCAATCTTCGATTGCTCATGTCGCTATGCTAATCTCTATTTATATAGAAATGACAGAGCAACCTTCGGTTGCTCATGTCGCTATGCTAATCTCTATTTATATAGAAATGACAGAGCAACCTTCGGTTGCTCATGTCGCTATGCTAATCTCTATTTATATAGAAATGACAGAGCAACCTTCGGTTGCTCATGTCGCTGGACGCGCCATATACAAGTTTTCACACAAGCACCTCATTCCGTGCGAGCACGATGAGGTGCTTGTGTGAAAACTTGTGCATTTCTTTGTCTTTAACGGAAAATGTCCATCAAACATCTTATATGAATGATGGACATTACTATTAAGCTTCGTATACGCTTACTTGCTTCTTGTCTCTACCCTTACGCTCGAAACGAACAACGCCGTCTACTTTAGCGAATAGAGTATCGTCTCCGCCCTTGCCAACATTGTTGCCAGGATGGATTTTAGTTCCTCTTTGTCTTACAAGAATGCTGCCAGCAGTTACCTTCTGACCGTCACCTCGCTTAACGCCAAGTCTTTTAGACTCAGAGTCACGACCGTTCTTGGAGGAACCAACACCTTTTTTACTCGCGAATAGCTGCAGATTAACTCTTAGCATCCGGATGCACCTCCTCAATTAGAATTTTTATATAGTCACTATAAGTCATTTCAATTCCGAGAAATCCAACAAATACCGTTTCGAGTATTGTTTGACTTTTCTCCCACTGGTCCCGGGTCAGGTCAGCTGGAAGTTCGCAGTAGGCATAGCCGTCATCACCGATTTCAAAAATCGGCTCAGGAATCTTAGCCACTTCTGTCAATGCGTTGATACCCGTAAATGCAATTGCCGAAACGCCTGCGCAGACAATGTCTTCGCCTGGATCAGCAAATTGTGCATGGCCATCAACCTCGAATGAGAGGTACTCATCGCTCTTCTTTCTAAAACGAATTGTAATCATTTAATTACAGAGTAATCTTTTCGATTTGAACTTTAGTGAATGGTTGACGATGACCGTTCTTGTTTCTGTAGTCTTTTTTAGACTTGTACTTGTAAACGATAACTTTTTTAGCCTTACCGTTTGCAAGAACCTTAGCAGAAACTTTAGCGCCTTCTACAACTGGAGAACCAATTGATAGACCGTTGTCACCAGATACTGCAAGTACTTGATCAAATTCTACAGACTCACCTGCTTCTACGTTAAGTTTTTCAACGAAAAGCGTGTCGCCTTCTTGAACTCTGTATTGCTTACCACCAGTTTTAATGATTGCGTACATTCTCGCACCTCCTCTGTTTCAGACTCGCCAAAAATCAGGTACTCAGGGAACCAATCCCTCAGTTTCGAAACCTGTCCTGTGCGGATACCCATTTAACTATGTGCATTAAGCGCATAGCCTGAGCGCGTGTTTCATAGCAAACATGCGAACATTTGAATTATATATGATTAGGCGAAGGATTTCCAGTCTTTTTTGCAAAATCTATGATTTTTTCTTCTGAATCAGCCCTGAGTCTCTTAAAGTCCGCTTTTTCACACAGCCTGTAGTAGAGCTTGAAGCCAACATTCACCAGGGCTGCTGACACGTCTTCACCGTTTTCCTTCATAAAATCATGGAGGGCATCGGGTATTTCATAATACACAGAAGGCGCATCGGTATGATGCCTGAAATAGGCAAGCTCTCTTAAAAAATCATCCATCAGGTGCATTCCACTTTTCGCGTGCCCTGTTCCTTTACATGCAGGACATGCTGTACCCGTCAGCTCCTGATAGCTCTCCACGGACTTCCTCCTTGTCATTTCGAGAATTCCAAGCTTTGTCAGGCCATGAATAGTCACTCTGTTTCTGTCTCCCAGAACAAGATTCGCTACGCGTCGTACAAGTTTTTCCTTTAACTTGACATCTGTCATATCAATGAAATCGACAAGAATGATGCCACTGAGCTCGCGTATTTTTACAAGACACGCTATCTTCTCGGCAGCCTTGACATTGACGGCATATGCCGTCGTATTCAAGTTCCGCGATCCGATCTGCTGGCCTGAGTTCACATCAATGACGGTCATCGCTTCCGTTTCATCGATAATCAGATATGCCCCGCCATCGAGCATAACCTGTCTTCCACTTAAGCCATCAAGCATTTGACGAACACCATACGCTTCGAAAATGGGCACCTGACCCTTATAGTAGTCCAGGCCTTCAATTGCCTGTGGCCTGTTCTCCGCACAAAAGGCCCTAATGCGGTCATATGTATCTTTGTCGTTAACTATAATGCGGGACAGGTCATTTTTAAGCTCATCTTGAAATAAGGCAGTAATGAAGCTTTCACCCTCATCTACGCAAAGAGGTGCATTTCCAAGCACCCGGCTGCGTTCAATATGCTTCATCCGTACGAGCTGTTCATTCAAATCCGCCTCTAGAAGACTTTCAGACTGTCCCCTTGCAGATGTCCGCAGAATGAGTCCAGCCCCTTCAACCGGTGCAGTCTTCAGCCAGCTCCCCAGTCTCTCATGCTCATTCTCATCTTGAATTTGACGGCTGATTCCCACATGACTTTCGCCTGGCAGCACAACAACATACTTCCCGGTAAGACTCAGACGCATTGAGACCTTTGCACCCTTGGTACCCGATGCATCTTTAATCACCTCAACAAGAACTTCATCACCGGTTTTAATCAGGTCGGAAACACGGTCCTCACGCTGCCCCCGCTTTCCATTTTTGAGCATGTCCAGTTTGCTCATATAGGCGTTCTTGTCCAGACCTATATTGACAAAAGCAGCATCCATCCCGGGAATGACATCCGTAATGCGACCCTTGAATATCTTTCCGACGTTTGAGGTTTTCGTGTTCTTTTCCATTCGAAAGTCAGCAAGGTTACCCTCCTCCAGAATGGCTGCACGTGTAAAGTATGTACTCTTATCTATGATTAGCTGTCGCACATCATGCTCCTAACTGCGGCGTGTCCTACCTACCGCCTACAAGAAAGCGGCAGTGTCATTCACACCGCCGCCCAACCTGCACACAAACTCCGAAATACTGCGTTCACGGATGAAACCACCGCAGCATTTTACATATTATACAGCGTAATGCGCTGACCGTCTCTTGTAGTGAAGAGTTCCAGCCTATGCACTCTGTATGCATCTATGGCGTCTGTCAGACCCAGTTCTGCCATAAGTAGTTCTACGAACAGTTCTGGCTTCAAATTGCCATTTGAACCCGTTGCCACAATAAGTCTATAGATCGAACGGTCCTGCTCTGCCAGTACATTCATGGCTTCATATACCCACGGACGGATATTGATATCGCGCAGCTTACCTTTCTTATTCTTCTTTTGAATGACAATCTCATCCTTTTGAAGAAACGCTTGAAGTGCATCCCGCTCACCGCGTACATCTGCCGCAGGTGCATCATCACCGTAGCGCACCTCAACAAGATACTCAGAAGCCTCAACGCATGCCATGAGCTTTCCAGTTGAATCCACTTCCTTGGCTTTTACGAAGCGCAGGCCTGCAGGAACAGTCTTTTCCTGGTCTTTCAGAAATGCATCCACGTCTATTTTCTCAGTAAGCTCGACCTCAACAATTTCCGCTTCGCTGGATACACCAACTGACAGGGGTGCTGCAAAGGAAATCTTCGGATGGGGATTAAAGCCTTGAGAAAACTTGAGCGGAAGCTGCATACGTCTGAACGTACGCTCCATAAACCGCACCATCTCCAGATGCGAAAGGAACTTAAGATTGTCTTTTTTAATATATTGTATTCTTAAAGTTGACATTAGCAGCCTCCTTTAAACAGATCGATATTCACACCACAGCCTGTACAGCCGTTTCTGCAGTCCGGTGTAACTTCGCCGCTCACTGCCTTGTCATTTTCACGCATAAGGAATTTCTTAGTCACGCCGATATCAATGAAGTCCCATGGCAAGATTTCATCATAACTGCGTTCTCTTGACGCATAGAAATACGGGTCAATCCCCAGTTCTTCAAATGCCGACATCCAGTTCTCGTAAACGAAATACTCTTGCCATCCATCGAATTTCGAACCCTTCTCCCAGGTTCTGATCAGTGCTTCACCCAGTCTTCTGTCACCACGTGCAACCACACCTTCAAGGAAGCTTGTGTGGGCGTCATGGTAATTGAACTTCGCTGCACGGTCCTTCACAGCAGCCTTAACCACACGCTGCTTTTCTTCAAAGGTTTCAAGCTTGTCCTGTGCCATCCACTGGAATGGTGTAAAAGGCTTTGGAACAAAACATGAAGCGCTGAGTGTGACAGTCAGCCTTCCCGCACGATTTTCCTTCGGCATATCATAGTACAGTTTTGCAACCTGATTACCAAGTTCCGCAATACCTTTCAGATCTTCCTCCTGCTCTGTTGGCAGTCCAATCATGAAGTAAAGCTTGACTTTGCTCCAGCCAAGGTTGAAGATGCGGTCCATCGTCGACATTAGGTCCTCTTCGGTAACGCCCTTGTTGATAACGTCACGCATACGCTGCGTTCCCGCTTCAGGCGCAAATGTCAGACCTGTTTTTCGAACCTTTTGGATCTGCTCCAGCACGGAAACAGAGAAGGAATTCAGTCTAAGTGAAGGCAGGGACACACCCACCTTGTTTTCTTCATGTTCATTGATAAGGCCTTCGATCAGCTCTTCAATCTTGCTGTAATCCATGGTGCTGAGCGACGCCAGTGACAGCTCTTCAAATCCAGTTGAACTGATCAGCTTCATAGCCGTTTCCTGGATGACATCCACACTCTTCTCACGAACAGGGCGATAAATCATGCCAGCCTGACAGAATCTGCAGCCTGCAGTACAGCCTCTGAAAATCTCAACCATGGCACGGTCATGGACTGTATCCATGTAAGGAACGATAACGTGGTCCGGATAGAACACTGAGTCAAGGTCCTTGATGATTCTCTTCTGAATAACTGACGGAACACCTGCTTCCTTTGGCGTAAAGGCTTCTATTGTTCCGTCTGCTTTATATGTGACTTCATATAAGGATGGAACATATACACCCTTGATATCTGCCATTGCACGAAGGATTTCGCCACGCGACTTGCCGGCCGCCTTTGCACCTTTAATGCACTGAATCAGCTCCAGTGTCACTTCCTCGCCCTCACCGAGCACAAATGCATCCATTAGGATAGCAATGGGTTCAGGATTATAAGCACATGGTCCGCCCGCAATGATAAAAGGATCTTCTTCTGTACGGTCAGCACCTCTAAGCGCTATTTTTCCAAGATCCAACATATTGATTATGTTTGTGTATGACAGCTCATACTGCAGTGTAAAGCCAAGTACATCCAGTTCCTTGACTGGCGTTTTTGTCTCTACAGTAAATAGCGGCACATCTTCTTTTCGCATTTCTGCTTCAAGATCCGTCCAAGGCGCAAATACACGCTCACAAAAAATATCCTGCTGCGCATTGAGCATTTCGTAAAGAATATGCATGCCCAGATGGGACATACCGACCTCATACACGTCAGGAAAAGCAAAACCGAAACGGAAAATTTCTTCGGTTACCGTCTTATCTGCACTATTGATTTCACCGCCTATATACCTTGACGGCTTTTCAACACGATATAGGATATCGTCCAGTTTTTTCATCAATTTTATCGCCTCACATCATCATTATCTAAAAATTCCAGTACGCTTGCACCACTATGTTTTACGGATAATCCGCGCGTGCTGGAACAGCCAATTCATACCTATTTGCTCTCGTTTACTCTCATTAACTTATCCATTCTATCAGATTCCTGAGATATTTCAACCGCCGTCTTCTAGAACAGTCTAAAGGAGCTGTCTTCAGCTTCAGTCGCCTTTCACGCAATGCGACAGGCGACAAACTGGAGAAAACAGCTCCATATCATCCGATTAATCCATATAAAGGAACGAACCACGCATCCTTCTCATATATACATTGAGTACAATCCCGATGGCCAGCATACTCGTAATAAGCGAGCTTCCGCCATAGCTTAGAAATGGAAGCGTCACACCCGTTACAGGCATAATACCCATTGTCATTCCGATGTTCTCGAAAATCTGGAAGGCAAACATGAAGACCACACCAATAACGACAAGGGACCCATAGTCATCCTTAGATTTGATCGAAATCGTCAGCATACGCATCATCAAGAGAAAATACAGGAATATGATAAATGCGCCACCTACAAAACCAAGCTCCTCACCCAAAACGGCAAAAATGAAATCTGTTTCTCGAACAGGCAGATAGTCATATCTGTGGTAGACACCTTTAAAGAGACCACGTCCCAGAAACATGCCAGACCCGATGGTGATTTTGGACTGCATAACCTGATAGTTTCCTTGCAGGTTTGGATCATTGGGATTGAGGAAGGCATCAATTCTCTGCTTCTGATGCGGCAGCATGTTCATATATGCCACCGGCAGTGAGATCGCAGCCGTTATGATTCCGCCCAATATGATTTTATAGCTTAGCCCCGCACAGAAAAGCATGCCTACAGCTATAAAGACAAATACCAGCGCCGTCCCCAGATCTGGTTGAAGCAGAAGCAGGAGTACGAAGGGTGCAAGGTGCAACATCGGCACAATCAGGCTCTGAAGACTTGTAAAAGTGTCTTTTCGTTCTTCAAGCATATGCGCATAGGTAAGCACAAATCCAATTTTCGCAATTTCAGCAGGCTGAAAATACAAAATACCCAAATCGATCCAGCTTCGTGCACCAAATTGTATGACACCCAGTCCCGGAATGTACACTGTGAGCATAATCAAAATCGAGAGTATATAGACAAATCTGTTAAAGTCCTTAAAGGTCTTATAATCAAAACTCATGGCAACAATCATTGCCACCAGACCTATGAGGAAACCCAGCCCCTGATTTCGAACCTCTCGTGTCATGCCGACGACATGTGCATCTGTTGCACTGGTAATCATAATCATACCGGAAATAAAAAGCAGCAGTACAATTGCAATCAGGTTGAAATCTATCGTTTTCATGTAGTTTTTATTAATCAACAGATCACCTCTTTTGCATGTTATTCATGCATTCTCGCTGTACATGATAAAGCCTCCGAACGAAAGCTTCGCTTCGGAGGCTGGTACTTATCGTTTCATATTCTTTATTGGAATGCTTGCAATCAGAGCAGGTCTTCCGTTCTCTTCCGCTTCAGTAATCTTAATATCGAGACCATTTTCGTCAATGTCAATATGTCCCTTTAGAGCTTCAAGAATATCACCCTTGACGTGCTCAAGAAAATCTGGCGAGCAGTTTGCACGATCATGAACGAGTACAAGTTTAAGCCTTTCCTTGGCGACATTCTTGCTCGAATCTTCCTTACTTAAAAACTTCAGTAGATCAAACATGCTTGTCCTCCCTTACTTGCTGAACGAGAATAGTTTTTTGATTTTATCAAACAGACCGTCTTGCAGATCAAGTTCAAGGAATGGCACTTCTTCACCAGTAATCCTCTTTGCAATATTCATAAAAGCCTGTCCGGATAAAGACGTGTCATTGTTCACGGCAGGTTCACCGCGGTTCGTACTTACAACAACATGTTCATCGTCTGGAACAACACCCATCAAGTCAATTGCCAAGATATCCGTCATATCTTCGATATTCATCATATCGCCACGTTTAACCATGTCGATGCGAATTCTATTGACTACGAGCTTTGGATCATTCAGTTCTGCGGCCTCCAATAGGCCTATGATTCTGTCGGCATCCCTGACTGCTGAAATTTCAGGCGTTGTAACCACAACGGCACGGTCAGCACCTGCGATAGCGTTCTTGAAGCCACGTTCAATACCAGCCGGACAGTCTACCAATACAAAATCATGTGTTTCTTTAAGCGCGTTTGTCAGCTTGACCATCTGGTCAGGCGACACAGCGTCCTTATCTTTTGTCTGTGCTGCAGGAAGAAGATACAGTCCCTCAAAGCGCTTATCTTTGATGAGTGCCTGCTTCATTCTGCAGGTTTCATTCACAACATCTACAATGTCATAAACGATTCTGTTTTCAAGACCAAGAACAACATCAAGGTTTCTCAGTCCGATATCTGCGTCAATTACAACGACCTTTTTTCCAAGTTTAGCAAGACCGGCACCGATATTCGCTGTTGTTGTTGTTTTACCAACTCCGCCCTTGCCAGACGTAATTACTATGACTTCACCCATTTTATAGCCTCCTGTTCACTTTCTTATAAATACGGTTCAATCATGATATTTTTGTCTTTGACATAGGCGATTTCAGGACTTGTTGGTCCATTACCATCCTCGTCAGGTGACCTTGTTATCAATGACCCTATTCGAAGCTGAGTCGGCTGAAGCCTTTGTGCAACGACCCAAGCACTTTCGTTTCCGTCAGCACCCGCATGTGCTACGCCACGCAAACTGCCAAACACCGCAATGTTTCCATATGCTATGACTTCCGCGCCTGGATTGATATCTCCCAGAACGACGACATTGCCTTCAAACTCTATACTTCTGCCAGATCGGAGTGTCCCCCTGACAAACTTAGTCAGGCCTTCCTCCAGACCTTCAAACATCTCAGGCTCAAGCAACTTCTTCTTCGGTTCCTCCCGTTTGGGTTGGATGTACGGTCGCATTGATGTCACCAGCATGCCGAAGTCCCTGCTGAATATTTCAGCCAGTGCGGATTCTTCGCTGCGCTGGAGCTCCCTGCCTTCCGTTCCTATGACCTTAGCTCCCTTGAAGAAATTATTTGATGTTTTCAGCTTGGCGTCAAGCGCCCCAATGATGTCTTCAAAATTGACGGCTTCATCCATTTGAACAATGATGCCTTTTTTAGTTCCCTTGAATTCTATCAAATTATTCAGCCCCACGCTATAACCCCCAAGCAGTCTACTTGTTGATGCTATTTCCGTGCATTTTGAAATATTCCTTCCTCTATTATATATTGAAAAGCAACTTTTTCAAAAGGCAAAATATTTAGTCCGTGACATTTTCTTCTTCTGGCTCAGGCTTTATGCCAAAATACGCTGCATAAACGTCTCTGACAATCGGCGAGGCGTACCCGCCGTGACCACCTTGAGGAATCATACTCACGACAGCTATCTCAGGGTCTTCATAAGGTCCGAACGATACAAACCAGGAGTAGTTGTCATACGTTTCCCGGTAGCTGTCTATGTCCTCGTCTTCAAGCACCTTAGCACTCATGTCCTTTATGGCTTGTCTGAGTGCACTGGAATAATCCAGATAGCCTTGACGGATCAAGAGATTGATTTTTTTCTCAATCCGGTCTATCTCTTCCTGATCCGGCAATTGTCGCTTGCGTTTTTCCAAATCCGCGATTTCGTCATTACGCATAATCAGGATATCTCGTGCGGTCGCTTCAACCTGATCAAAATCAAGTGTTGCATCAAAATTATGAATATTATCTCTTAGGTATTCCACTTCATCTGCTGGCGGAATCAGACCTTCCTTCTCAGCTGTACCGGTTTTTGCCGCTACAGTGATTGGGAACTCCTGAAAGAGTTTGGCTGTGCCTGAGTCCTCTTGGGTAGCGCGCAGCATGCCTTTTCGCAGATGATACAGAACATTGTCCACCGTCTTGCCTTCATTCATACCTTCATTGGTAACACCCTTGTTCTTATCGTTGGCTAGGCCATCTACATCCTTGACAAGGGATAATTCATACAGATACCCGTCGTTGGCAACGGTAGCTATGTATCTCGCCATTTGAAGAAGCGTATACTGATGCGCCCCCTGACCAATAGACAGATTGAGTGTATCACCGGCAAACCATTCCATCTGATTGAAATAGGAATACTTGATGATATCAGCAAGACCCTCGGCAATTTCATAGGAACCAACACCCATATTTTTAAGCCGGGTAATGATAGCGCCTCTCGAAGGGTTCTCCTCTGACCACGAAACGATTGTGTCGATTAGCTCTTCCTTTTCACGGTCTGTGTCTATATACTCTGCCGAGAAATAATCCCCGACGATTTTTTCCAGTCTTCGTTTCAGGGCGGATTCCAGCTGTTTCTTCTTTTTTTCAGGATCTGGAATACCCGGGTTGCTTTCGTAAATTTCCACACCGCTCGGTTCATCAAGACCCAGTTTCTTCGAGTGCTCAAGAAGCAACTCCGTATTCATTTCAAACCCGAGGGGTCTGTCTTTTGCCCAGTCATAACCCATAGAAACATCGAAGAAATAGTAGTTGCACGAAACCTCAATTGCCTTGTACAAGTCGACAAGACCATGCTTCGCCCGGTATTGATTCCACAGCCAGCATCCAAAAGAGTGGCCGCCAATTTCAATAAAACCATCGTCATAGAGCTTCATTTCGGGATCGAGTCCCTGAAGCATTGCCGCAAAGCCTGTTACCATTTTATAAGTCGAGCCCGGTTGCACGGCTGTGAGTGCCGCCAAATTATAGAGCGGACGCGGCGCAAGGGGATTCCTCGGGTTTTCAGGCTGCAGGCTGGCCCAGTCTTTAGCACTGATTCCAGTTGCAAACAGATTTACATCATAATCGGGATAACTGGCAACCGCCAACACTTCACCACTTCGTACATCAACCACAACAATGGCGCCTGTCTGTGCGTGCGGGAATGATTCTTTGTACTTATAATTCCCCCACTCACTCTCATAGGTCCCGCCTTCCTGAATTTTTTGAAGGCCGTAGGCCAGATACTGTTCGACCTTTTCCTGCAGCTCGATATCAATGGTCAAACGCACATTCTTTCCAGAAATCGCATCCTTTGGCTTCTTTTCGTTCTCCAGCCAGTTCAACTCGCTGGTTGGAACCTCACGAACGAGTTTGCCCAGGGCATCTACCTCTATATACTTCCAGCCATCCTTACCTGTAAGATCCAGCTCATAGCTGCCTTCTATCCCAACTTTACCAATAATCTGGTTTCTATCGTAACCGTATGTGGTAATATACTTGTCAATTTCATCCTGCTGCGCGATTTTCCCCATATAGCCAAGCACATGAGATGCCGTCGCACCATATGGATAATATCGTTTCGGATCTATGTCTACGCTCACCCCCGGCAAATCCATTGACATTTCACTGATGAGCACAGCAACTTCCTCGTCAATATCCTTGGCTATGGTAATAGGAACGTATTTTCTGTAACCGAGTACCTTGAAATCATGCTTTAGGGAAAGAATCTTAAAGGCGTCTTCATCTGAAATCGCATCCCCTATACCAAATTCTCTTTTACTTCGAATCGACTCAAACGCCGACTTTGCATCGATATCGTAATCGAGGCCGTATAGATCTAAAAACCGTTCCTTGTCAATTTCCGAATAGAACTTCATTTTCGTCTGTGAGAACGGCAGATACACACCCTTCAACTTCAATATCTTTTGTGCTTCTTCATCGGTCAGAATAACAGAAACCTGCTCTCGCCTTCGTATTTCATCAAAGAGATCTTCAGCGTCGGTATAACCATCATAGCCATTTGACACAAGCCAGTCGTCAATATTCTTATCAAAAGAGAAATAATATTGCCCATTCTCAATTCGAATCGGAAACTCTATATGTGACTGGTCATACTTGTCCAGAATGTCCATGACACGCACAGCTACTGTGTTGAACTCTTCAGAGGACAAGGTACTGCCGCTGACATTGATTGTAAAGCTGGGAAGATTTCCTGCCAGCAATACGCCGTTTCGATCAACGATTTCACCTCGTTTTGCAACCACAGAAATCTGTTTCAGACGCTTGTTCACCGACATTTCCCGGTATTCCTCGCCATCTGTGATGGTCAGAACAGCCAGGCGGATGACCATAATCACAAAGATCACTGAAAATGCAATAATGGTCTGTATTCTTCTGTCTTTCAATTTTTTTATAATTTCCATGACTGCCTCTTTCGCTATCTCAGACCGTATCCATAGAGCCGCTTGAGCACATTTCCATAGATCAGAATACTGATGACGCCATTCAGGAATGTTTCAAGAATGAGCACACTCGGAATTAGGCTTCTGTCAACGCCAGAGCTCAAAATATACATGATGCCCAACCACATGAGATGATATGAAAGTGTTGAAACGCTTGTGATGACAAAGGGTGTTAGAATATTGTCCTTGAAGAGCGATTCTTCAAAGGAACCAATGATCCAAGCAACAATGACGTAAATCATCAGGTTGATGAAGAGCACCTTGCTTAAGAACAGGTCCTGAAAGATCCCTGTAAACAGTGCCATGTAGAGTCCTTCACGCTTACCGTAGAGCGCGCCAAAAACAACTACCAGAATCAGAGAAGTATTTGGCAGGACCCCGTTTATTCTGAACATCTGAAACCAGGTCGTCTGCAGTATGAAATTGATGATCGCTATAAGAAATATGTATCGTGTCTTCATTCAATCCCCCGCAATCATTCGCCAATTATGCCAGATGCAGGAATGACAAGAACCTTATTCAGTCTCTTGAAATTTACAGAAGGCGCCACAACAACCTCTTTAAGCAAGTCATTTTCATCTATGATTATTTCCGCGATCTCGCCAATAAGTATACCTTTGGGATAAAGTCCGACACCCGAGGTCATAATCTTGTCTCCGATAGCCACTTCAGCCTGTGGGTCAAACAGCTTTCCTCTGATTACAGAGTCAACGCTGCCTGTGATCAAGCCATCAAAATCTTCATCTACACGTCTCATTTCAAAGCCAATAGAACTGTTATTGTCAATAATTGATATGACCTTGGCCCAGTTGTCGCCGACTTCATATACAAGTCCGATGAGTCCGTCCCCATTCATCACGGTTGAATTTTTTGTTACACCATCAGAAAGACCTGCATCGATAACAAACATGTTGTACCAGTTCCCCGTATCTTTAGCAATGACACTGCTCGACACGTAGTTTTCGATGCGCATCCTGTCGACAAAATTGAGCGAATCCTTCAACTCTCTCAGTTCAGCTAACTCTTTGCTGTCAAGGGTATACTCCATGAGTTCCGATTTGAGAAGCTCATTTTCCTCCTTGAGAGATGCGTTTTCTTCCTTGATGTTCCAAACCTCCAAAACGGGCATAACACGTTCCGATACGGCATTTCCAATTTTCGAAAAGCCTTTGTTGACCGGTGAAAGCACATCCCCAGTCAACTTCTCCACATATGTGATATTGGAACGTCCACCCATAGTAATACCCATGATTGTAAGAAGCAGTATACCCAAAACAACGATCAGCCATTTTTTCCATCTACCGTCGTAATTCATGGTGCCTCCAATATATTCACCTTGTTAATGCCTGTTTTATGATCTATCTGATTCTCTTTGGTGAAAGAAATACACTCTTCAAAATATCATAGTTTTCAAGTGCGATACCTGTACCATGCGCAACGCAGTCAAGCGGTTCCTCCGCTACACGCACCGGCATACCCGTCTCGCGGTTGATAAGCGTATCAAGTCCATCAAGCAGCGCGCCGCCACCTGTTAGTACAATCCCCTGCATCATGATATCCGATGCAAGTTCAGGAGGTGTCTTCTCAAGTGTCGTCTTAATGCCTTCAACGATGGAGTTGATTGGCTCAGAGAGTGCGCCTAAAATTTCTCCTGATCGAACCGACTGCGTCTTCGGAAGTCCTGTCAGCAGATTTCGGCCTGTGATGTCAAGTGTTGTCTCCACCTTTTTAGGCCATGCCGATCCAATGTTTATTTTGATTTCCTCTGCAGTACGCTCGCCGATTGTAAGGCTATACTCTTTTCTTATGTGGTGAATGATCGCCTCGTCCATTTCGTCCCCGCCAACGCGGATTGATCTGGATACAACGATACCTCCAAGGGAAATAACAGCGATTTCTGTCGTTCCACCGCCAACATCTACAACCATGCTGCCTGTAGCTTCCGCAACCGGAAGTCCTGCACCAATTGCTGCCGCCATAGGCTCTTCAATCAGAAGGGCATCCTTAGCACCCGCTGAAAGTGCAGCCTCAATAACCGCTCTCTTTTCAACTTCAGTCACACCAGATGGCACACCAACCACGACCCTTGGCGCAAAGAAGATTGAACGCTTGGGATATGCCTGCTGGAAGAAGTGCTTCATCATTTTTTGCGTAATGTCAAAATCAGCAATAACACCATCACGCAGGGGTCTGATAGCAACAACATTCCCCGGCGTACGGCCGATCATGCGCTTTGCTTCAAGCCCAACTGCAAGAACTTCACCCGTATCCTGCTGAATTGCCACTACCGAAGGCTCACGCACAACGATACCCCTGTTCTTAATATTAACCAGAGTATTGGCAGTACCTAAGTCAATACCCATATCTTTCGTAAAAAATTTAATAAAACTCACAAATGTTCCCCTTTCAAGTCACATGTCATCGTGGGCTTTCATACTGTACCATCTGCCCTTGCCGATTATAACGTGATCTAAAACCTTTATGCCAAGAAGCAACCCGCTTTCCGATAATCGTTTTGTAATGTCCTTATCCTCGCGCGATGGCTCCGGATTGCCCGAAGGGTGATTATGTATAAGGATTATCGACGCTGCACTGCGCTTTATCGCTGATGAAAACACCTCTCTCGGGTGCACAATAGATGCGCTCAGACTCCCAATTGATATGGTTTCATGTGCAATGATTTCATTTTTCGTATTCAAGAAACAGACTCTGAACTCTTCACGTTTCAAATGCCGCATTTCCGGCATCAAGATCTCTGCAATACATTCAGGAGAAGTCACCCGCATTTTCGACTCAAATCCGCCTGAATAAATGCGTTTTCCAAGCTCTACAGCTGCCAGGAGCTGACAGGTCTTGGAAGGACCCACTCCATGGACCTCCATAATTTCTTGCGGCGTACAGCCTGCGAGAAACTTGGCACCCTGGCTTTCGTCAAGACAGAGTATTCTATTTGCCAGGTCCAGCGCTGAACCATCCCCACTTCCAGTTTGAATGATGACAGCAATCAGCTCAGAGGTTGTCAGATTTCCAGCGCCCTTTTCAAGCAGCCGTTCTCTGGGCTTTTCCGATTTTGGCATGTCTTTGATACGTAAAGTCTGTTTCATAATTTGATTCACCTCAAGATTCGTCTTTAGATGAACCGCATGTTAAAATGTTTCTCTAAAATAGTTTCCAGCTTGCTTACAGGCAAACCGACGACATTGAAGAAATCTCCGCGAATCCACTCGACAAGTGTCATACCCTTTTCCTGTATAGCATAGGCACCTGCTTTTCCAAATGCTTCACCACTGGCAACATACTTGTCAATTTTATCTTCACTGAGCACCTTGAATTTGACATCGGTACATTCATAGTCAACAATCTTGGTGTTCGTACCGGCTTCAATGACGGCTATTCCCGTGTAAACCTGATGCAAGGATCCACTGAGCGCACTCAGCATGGATTTTGCATCCGCTTCGCCTTCTGGTTTTCCCATCACCTTGCCCGAATAAACAATTGTATCGGCTGCAATGATCAGTGTCCCCGGCTCATAACGCTTTGCGACGTCAAGTCCCTTTTGAAGGGCCAGTCCCATGGCAATTTGCTCCGGTGTTTCATTGTCGTGAACACGTTCATCTATATCACTTGCATCTACAGTAAACTTCACCCCGACACGTTCAAGCAGTTCTTTTCGCCTAGGTGAATTGGATGCTAGAACAATTCTTGTCATACTGCCTCCTATAATCTTTTGAATATGAGAAGAGATATGATCAGCCCAAGAATTGCCGCCAAATTGATTTGCATTTTAAATCCGATGACAAGTTTCAATACGCTTAAGTCTATGGTTACCGGATCGAAGCCAATACCTCTTCCATAAGACAGAATTGGAACATACGCACTGAATACATCTCCAATAATGCCTCCGATAACTAGACCAACAAGCATAACGAGCAGAAAACTGAGCGTATAGCTAGCTTTTCGCATGCGGTCCTCCTTTGGGTCAATTATACCATTTGTTTCCATATAATTCCATTTTCATTTCCTATTTCTCGAGATGACTGGATTATAGAAACATTCCTCCCAGTCTCAACTTTAAGTTTAGCATGGGGTGTGTTCATATACAAGTTTTAATCGGGTTACAATTTAGGTATTTCAATCCTTTCCAACCATTTTCGTAAATTCCCTATTGGGGATGCAGGACTCAATACCCAATACACATAAAAACTCCCATATCATACGACATGGGAGTTTCTGAAGGCATAATGCCTATAACCGTTCTATTCATTTGATTTCACTGCAGTCGTGTAAAGTAATTTAAACTACTTCATCACAATTGCGTCTTTTGGACACTTCTGCTCGCACGCGCCACAACCGATACATTTTTCAGGATCGATCTTATGAACGCTTTTCAGTTCGCCTTCAATTGCGTCAACAGGACAAACCTTCGCGCACAGTGTACATCCTACGCATTTTTCATCGATGACTTCAGCTGTTTTACGCGCATCGAAGTCAGCCCAGATTGCTTTTGTCGGACACTTCTCTGCACAGACCATACAACCTGTACACTTGTCATAATCAATAACTGCCACATTGTCAACAACGTGAATTGCATCAAACGGACAGCTTCTTTCACAGATGCCACATGCGATACAAGCTACGCTGCAGTTTTTCTTAACATGACCGCCACGCTCTTTGTTGTTACAGTCAACAACAACAAGCTGTGAATATGGCACCAATGAAATGACATTTTTCGGACATGCTTCGATACACTTGTTACATGCTGTACATTTGTCTTCGTCTACCACTGCAACGCCGTCAGCATTAACATGAATGGCGTCGAAAGGGCATACGCGCTCACAGGTTCCAAGACCCATACAGCCAAAGGTACACGCCTTTGGACCGCCAGCAAGCTGTGATGCAGCAAGACAGTCCTCAAGACCATTGTAATCGTACTTGTCTTGACATTTATCAGATGTGCCATTACAAAGAACACGTGCAACCATCTTAGTTGAATCCCCGGCATCAAGCCCCATGATTGCAGCAACTGCGTTGGCACAATCCGGACCGCCAACAGGACAGCCGTTCACAGGCGCTTCGCCTGCCACTACCGCATTTGCGAAACCGCCACAGCCTGGGTAACCACAGCCACCACAGTTGGCACCTGGAAGGGCGTCAAGAATCTGTGTCGCTCTTGGATCAACCTCAACTGCAAATTTTTGAGAAGCAAATGCCAGACCCGCTCCAAATAGTAGACCCAGGCCTCCAAGGCTGGCACCGGACCATAGAATACTGTTGAAATCCATATCCTTACCCTCCTTATACTAGACCCGAGAATCCAAGAAAGGCAATCGCCATAAGACTTGCTGTTACAAGTGCAACTGGGAAACCCTGAAATGGAGTCGGTACGTCTGAAAGAACCAGTTTTTCACGAATACCGGCAAATAGTACGATTGCCAGCGAGAAACCGACAGCTGCCGAGAATGAGTGGACAATTGTCTGAATCAGATTGAAGTTGTACTGGATGTTTAGAAGTGCAAGACCCAGAACAGCACAGTTTGTTGTAATCAGCGGAAGGAATACACCCAGCGCAGAATACAGTGTTGGACTGATCTTTTGCAGAACAATCTCAACAAACTGTACAAGAGATGCGATTACGAGAATAAACGCAATCGTTTTAAGAAACTCTAGATGCAGCGGCACCAAAAGTGCATGCCACACAAAATACGTGATAATACCAGCCAGCGTCATAACGAATGTTACTGCCATGCCCATGCCGAATGCAGTCTCAACTTGCTTGGATACACCAAGAAACGGACAGATTCCCAGGAAACGAGACAGTACAAAGTTGTTAACAAGAATGGCACTGACAACGATAATTAGAATACTTGCATTTTCCATTTATAGTGCCCCCTTCTAAGCAGCCTTTGCCTTTTTAGCCTTGTACACATTGATACCCGCAAGGATCAGTCCAAGAGCAAGGAATGCACCTGGAGGTAGAATCATAATCAGAGCCGGTTCGAATGAAGCGCCAAAAAGTGAGATTCCAAAAATTGCACCTGCACCAAAGACTTCTCGAACAGCGCCAAGAATTGTCAGTGCCAGTGTAAAACCAAGACCCATGCCAATACCGTCAAGCGCAGATGCCATCATACCATTTTTAAATGCAAATGCTTCTGCTCTGGCTAGGATCAGACAGTTTACAACAATCAGTGGAATAAACAGGCCAAGTGATGCGAAGAGCGCAGGAACAAAGCCTTCCATAACCATACCTACAATGGTAACGAACGTAGCGATAACTACGATGAACGCAGGTATACGAATTTTACTTGGAATAAAGTTACGCAGCAGTGAGATGAATACATTCGCGAGAACAAGTACTGCTGTTGTCGCAAGACCCATACCCATGCCATTTTCGGCTGACGTCGTTACAGCCAGCGTCGGACACATGCCGAGCATTTGATAGAATACTGGATTCTCCTTGAACAAACCGTTTGTTAAAGTTTTCAGCTTCACTTCGTCACCCCCTATTTCACTAGACTTTCAAAGATTTCAGTTGCCATGTTCACACCTGTAGTAACGGCATCCGATGTAATCGTCGCACCAGAAATCGCAAGAATATCCTGTTCACCTGGTGTTGCCTTTACAACAGCAAGTCCTGCAAGTGCATCTTTGCCTGTGTACTGCTCATAGAAATCTGGCAGTGCCGCTTTTGCACCAAGACCAGGTGTTTCCTGATGATTGGAGCCCATACGCACGCCACCGATTTTTCCATCGTTGTACATACCTGTTGTGATTTCAATGGCACCACCGTAACCGCCCGGTGCTGTCTTGATAACGTAACCAACAACAGTTTCACCTTCGTAACCAACATATACTTCCATAATCTTGTCAAACTGGTCTGCCAATGGAGCAAACTGGTCTGCATCAAGTTCTTTGAAAGTATCCGCTGTAGGAAGTACTGCTTTTCTGTCATTTTCACTTGCAATGGCTCTCTGTTCAAGAATCTTGTCGATTGTTACGCCGTTTGTGTATGCAAGCAGGGTTGCCGATACTGCACAAATAACCAGCAGAATGACACCCAGTTTCATGATTTCCTTCATATCAAGCTTCATTATTTGCCACCTCCAAACACTCTAGGACTTGAGTATTTTTCAATAAGTGGCGCTGCAACGTTCATCAGAAGGATTGAATATGAAACACCCTCTGGATAACCGCCATAGAAACGGATTACAGACGTCAGAAGACCACAGCCCAGTGCAAAGAACATTTGTCCTTTAGGGTTGATCGGTGATGACGCATAATCTGTAGCCATAAAGAAGGCACCTAGTATCAGACCGCCTGCGAAGATATGGTAAAGTACCAGATTGAAATCAAATCCGCCTAGAATAAATGTCAGTACAGCAACTGTACCAATATAGATTGTTGGAATTCTCCAAGTAATTACTTTTCTGTAGATCAGGTATAGACCACCCAGAATCAGAAGTATGCCTGATACCTCGCCGATACATCCGGCAACATTACCCATCATGACGTCAAACAGAGCTGGCGCCTTGTATGAGCTTGCACCGACAGCTGCTGATACGTCAAATGCATATGTATCTTTCAGCATGGCAAGAGGTGTCGCAGTCGAAACCGCATCCGGACCCGCCGCTGGAAGACCAGGCTGTGTCCATGCAGTCATGCGCACTGGCCAAGATGCCATCAGCATCGCACGTGCTGCAAGAGCAGGGTTCATAAAGTTATGTCCCAGACCCCCGAATACCTGTTTAACAATTGCAATAGCAAAAACGCTACCAATTACAGGAATCCACCAAGGTGCCGATGCAGGTACGTTCATTGCAAGAAGCAGACCTGTAAGTGCTGCAGAATAATCAGTTACCGTAACCGGCACGCCACGTAGCTTTTGAATTGCCGCTTCAGTAACCATTGCAGAAATAATTGCAAGCGCCACGACCATAAACGCATTCATGCCGAATTTATAAACACCGTATGCCGTAGCTGGTGTCAAAGCAATAATTACATCTCTCATAATCGAGCTGACAGAGTCCTTTGATCGAATATGAGGAGATGATGATACTATTAATCTTTGTTCCATCTTTTTAACCTCCTACTATTTCGACTTTCTGCGTGCAGCAAGAACTTCACGCTTTCCGACTCTTATTGAATGAAGAAGCGGACGCTTTGATGGACAGACAAATGAGCAAGAGCCACATTCGATACAGTCAAGCGCGTTATTCTTCTCAGCTTGCTCATAAAGACCCTTCAGGCAGTATGCACTCAGCGCTGCCGGCTGCAGAAACGCAGGACAGATGTCTACACACTTGCCGCATTTGATACAGTTGGAAGGTTCAGGCAGTTTGGCTTCTTCTGGTGTGAACACCAAAATACCAGATGTCGTCTTCGTTGATGGAATTACATCTGTATGTGTTGCAATACCCATCATCGGTCCACCAAGAATGATTTTCCCAGGTGTTCCTTTATAACCACCGCACTGTGCGACAATTTCACTCAGTTCAGTACCTACTTTAATTAAAAGGTTCTGCGGGTCGGCAATTCCACCACCTGTAATTGTACAAATACGCTCCACGCTTGGCATGCCCAGCTGAATAGCATCAGAAACAGCCGCTGCTGTCGCAACATTATTCACGACTGCGCCTGCATCCATTGGTAAACCACCCGATGGCACTTCACGTTTTGTACATGCATAAATAAGCTGCTTTTCAGCACCCTGCGGGTATTTAGTATGTAGACCCACAACTTCGATTTCTGGTACGCCTTGAGCCGCTTTTGTCATAACCTCGATTGCATCAGGTTTATTGTTTTCAATACCTATGTAACCTTTTTTAACGCCGACTGCCTTCATGATTGCCTGAAGACCGAAAACAATCTTTTCAGGAGACTCAAGCATCAGTCGATGGTCAGCTGTAAGATACGGTTCGCATTCCGCACCATTAAGAATAACAGCGTCAATTGCCTTTTCCGGTGGCGGTGACAGCTTGACATGCGTCGGGAAGCCTGCGCCGCCCATACCCACGATACCAGCTTCCTTAATGATTTCTACGATTTTTTTTGGTTCAAGCGATGCCAAGTCGCCCTTTGGTTGTACAGATTCGTGAAGCGCATTCTTTCCGTCCGACTCAATAATCACACATAGTTCCTGTCCACCTAGTACGTCGATTTTCTTAATGTCGACAACTGTACCAGATACACTGCTATGTACTGGAGCACAGACGAAAGAAGAGACCTCTCCGATCTTTTGGCCCACCTTGACGTAATCCCCTTTTTCAACTGCTGGATCACATGGTGCACCGATGTGCTGTCTCAATGGAATTCTGACGATTTTTGGCTCAACTGCACGTACAATCGCCTTTTTTTCCGATGCCTTCTTGGCATGTGGAGGATGAATCCCACCTTTAAAAGACAGTAGACCCATGATAGTTCACCCCTTTTGCATTTGAACAACGAAGCATTTCATTAATTCTGAACTGCCTCAGACTCACAACACCCATTTCCTGGGTTACACACACAATATACTCCGGATTCCCGGTTGTGATACAACACAAAATAAATATTTATGCTGGACTCACAAAAAATAGCATTCATCAACCGCATTTCCTGTTAACTTTTTTTAACAATCAATTACGGTCAAATCGAGCTATTGCAAACGTTTTTTGTGTTAAGAATACTGTATACACAAATCTATTTTTTGCATAGCACCTCTAATTATTTTACTACATATCCACACTAAGTCAATCACAAATTATCGTGTAAGCATTGAAAAAACTTATGTATAGGGATTTGTAATGTTAAATGTATAACAGTCTTTTTGCTCTTCAGAATTTTCTACAAATTCCTAATGTTTTAATTGTACAGGTTTTCATACAAATATCAAACATTATCATAAAATAGGTTATTTTTTTTTAAGCGCTCAAACTTTGTTACAATTTTATCAAACTTACCCAACACACAATAAGCAGTGGCTTGTGCACCACTGCTTATTCACTCAGGTTAAATGTCAATTTAACTCATTATATTTCAGAATTTCATTTGTAAATGTTTCAAAGACTGAATCTTTCGCATTTGTATCGTTAATTGTTTGACTAAGTTTTTGGTCAACCCTATCAATATTTGTCATCATTTTCTCAAGTACAGACTTAAAGACCGCATCGCCGGTAAAGTTGTCAATTTCGGAGCTCAGCTTAGCGATTGCATCCCGATCCGCTTGTATTTGAACCTTCAACTGATCGCTGGAAAGTGTGTCTACTACTGCAAGAAACTCAACATGATGCTTGAGTCTTGTATAATAAGTCGAAGTGATTTCCTTAAAAGCGTCAAAACCGGCCGCGTCTTCTGCGTAGTTCAACTCATCGGGCACAATCATCATGCCCTTTACAAAGGCGTCAGGCACCGCTGCTACAATCTTTTGCTTGATTGTTTCAACACCTTCCCGTGTCGGACAGATCCCTGCCATAACCTTAAAATTATTACCCGCAAATATGTATGCCTCTATGGATTCTTCAGCCAGTGTCTTTACGTGGTTTTCTGCATTGCTCGCTGCAGAGTAGCTGCCCACTTGAAGACTGAAGAAGCTCAAGCTGTTAAAGCTATATGTATTGCCACCATTTATTGATCCTTCATCTATAGGACTTTCATTTTGAGCAGTCGTCTCAGAAGAGCTTTCCTCACGACTTTCACCGCCTGTTATCTCAATCGCCTCTGGCTGTGCCGTATCGGTTCCACCACTTGAAGCCGATGTGTCTGCATCCTTAGATGGACTTGCTTCCACCGGTGGTGTACCGCTCTCCTGATTATCCGTCGCTGCACCTGTGTCTTCTTCCCCTGCCGATGCACCTATAGTTTCTGTTTCAACTGAAACTTCTTCATTATCCATGATAATGGATGCATTGTCCCTTTCAGGCATTACTGTCTTCGGACCGGCACCTGTCAAAAAAACTTTCATTCCAAAGTATCCCAGTCCTGCAAAAACAACAGGTAGCAGTATCATCAGAACCAAATTTCGCAGTTGCTTGTTTTTCATATCGATGCCTCCGTATTAAATGCTTTACTTTAAGATATTAGGTCTTACAACCATCCTCATTATAGCATAAGCCTCTCATTGAATTCTCTCAAAAGGGTTACTTTATGCCTTATCCTAAAGTCGCATCGTCTCATATTTGAACCTGAGAGCGTGTCATCAGCCTCAAGTGATGGTATAATGTGAGAGTAAACATGAATACAATTAGAACGAAAGGTGAACATATGCGATTAGTACCCATTGGATGCGTTGTAGAAGGGTCTACAATTGCAAAAGACATCATGAACTCACAAGGTACTGTCCTTTTGAAAAAAGGTGTCGTCCTTAACGATGCGCTGATAACGCGTGTAGAAGAAAATAGTATTCTCTCAGTATATGTTGATGACGCATACAGCGAACAGGAAATCAATGACATTATCAAGCCGGAAGTGCGTCAAAAGACCGTGCTCGCGATCAAGGAAACCTTTGAAAACATTGAAAGATTCAACCTGCGTGCAAAATCAACCGAGATGGATTTGAATAAACGCCTGATGGTAAAAGGCATGGAAAAATACATGGACAACCTTAAGCAAATGTCCAAATATATTGTTGATGAAATGACATCCAACAGACATATCCTGATTAATCTTGTTGACATTAAGAACATCGATACCTATACCTATCAGCATTCCCTGAATACAGCCATTCTGGCTCTCATTCTCGGTATAGAGCTCAAGCTTAGAAAGGAAGATCTATTTCCCTTGTTTTTCGGTGCCCTTATGCACGATATTGGAAAGGCCTTTCTCCCGAGCACGATTGTCAACAAGCGCGGCAATTATTCTTCTGAGGAAATGGAAAAAATTAAAGAACATCCACAGCTTGGCTATGACTATTTGAAAGAGCATTATGGTATAAATAGTGCTTCAAAGGTCGTTGCGGTTCAGCACCACGAAAAGGTGGATGGGTCTGGTTATCCCAGAGGCATGTCTGGCGAGCACATTCATCGCTTTGCCCGAATTGTAGCCATTGCCGACTGTTATGACGCCATGACTTCAGACACACCGAATTCAGTGGCACTGCCTCCGAATGAAGCCATAGAGTATATTATGGGCGCGGCCGGAAGTCACTTTGACTTTGATATGGCCTCCATATTCGTAAGAAAGGTCATCCCGTATCCAGAAGGAACCCTCGTCAATTTGAGCAACGGCAATGTCGCTGTGGTAGACCTGGTCAATCCCAACTACCCCATGCGTCCACGTGTCAAAATCCTTGAAAAAGGTGTCCATCTTGACAATCTAAAGGTTATCGACCTCATAAAGGAGACTTCAATAACCATTCTCTCCATTCAATATGAGGATCCTTTCAAGAAGTCCTAGACTGGATATGCCTGTTTCATGGCAACATGAAAACCCGACGGCTAGGGAACATTCTGTTCCCTATTTCTTGACAAAATATCACATAAAGACTAAAAGCTTGCCCTAGGGCAAGCTTCAGACTGTAGAAAAACTCCGAAATACTGCGTTGCTAAATAAAATCCGCTCTGATCACGTACCTCAGTACGCTCGCAGAGCGGATTTTATCCGCGCCTTGTCTTTCGAAGTTTTCTAAAGTCTGTCATCTTGTCGACAACCTAAAAAGCTTGCCCTCGGGCAAGCTTTTCATTTTCGATAAATTATGAATTTGCTTTAACGTGCCAGACGATCAATAGTCGTAAGAATCTTATCTTTCTCAAAAGGTTTGACTATGAATCCCTTTGCACCGGATTTTACGGCATCTATGACCATGTTCTCCTGACCCATTGCACTGATCATCAGTACAACAGCATCTGGAAACTCTTCCTTAATCCGTTTAACGCCCTCGATACCATTGCAGACAGGCATAGTTATATCCATTGTCACAATGTCCGGTTGCAAGTCCCTGTACATTTTCAGGGCGTCTTTGCCATTTTCAGCTTCTCCAACAACATCATGACCAGCGCCGCGTAAAATATCACCCAGCATTTTTCTCATAAACATTGCATCATCGACAATCAATACACGCTTACCCATACTACCCCTCCTGTTATCTATATTAAAATTATAACATGATAAGCTGCGAACTCATATACCTGCTTTGTGTCTCCCAGAATTTATCACACTATGACAATAGGCACTTTTACGTTCAAATTTATTTATAAAGATTCAATATTTTTGCCTAGTTCCTAAATGCTTATGTACTGTATGCCTTGTCTCTACTTGATATACCCCCAAAACACACATTCTAATTATGAATAAATTTTCATTTTTCTGTTGACACATCTCTGAAATCCATGATATGATTCAAAAAAACTTTTCGAGGTGCATAAATATGAATTCTTATACGAACTTTATTTCTGTACAACTTCATCATCATCACCATCATATCCAGAGTTTGTTAATCTGATTCGAATTTTTTACATCAGATGCAAGCTCTATCCGTCGTGTTTAAGAGCTTGTGTCTGATGGTGAACCTATAATAAAGGTAAGCCGTATGGACATTGAGCCCATACGGCTTTTTTAGTATCTAGAATAGGAAAACCGCCCACTTTCAAGCATTGGCATACAGAATATGGGCACCTAAAAACAGGAGGGACATCATGCCGATATCATTTTCCATAGAAGCCTTCAGAAGAATTGACGCAATAAATGAAATTTTCAGAAGTGTGTCAAAAATGTATGGTTATACATCCATCGTACCTGGAAGCATCACTTCATACTCAGACCTCATTGCATATTATCCGGATGCACTTACACGAAGCGTCAAATATACAGGCCCTGATGGCAGCATATACGCAGTGAAATCTGACCCGACCCACTTTGTCACACAGCTTGCCTCACAAAACAAGCGTACCGGACACAACATACAGAAGTATGCTTACGCAACCAGCAAGCTTAACTGGAAGACTAACGGCGGAAAAACGACCGAGAGCCTCCAGTGCGGTCTGGAAATCTACGACAGTGAAAGCGTAGAAAGTGAAGCTGAAGTCATTCGTGTTGCATGCAAGGTTCTTGAGCAAAGCGGTATTGGAAAAATCGTAGTAGACCTTGGCAACATCAATTTTACAGAGCTTCTGCTTGAAACCTGTCCGGTCTCACTGGACATAAAGAACCATCTGAGGAAGCTCATTGATACAAAGAACCTACCGGAACTCGAGGCGCTCGTTATGTCTCTTGAACTCACAGAAAAACAGCAGGCAGCCTTCATGGCACTGCCACAAATGTTTGGGAATGCAAAAGACACCCTCAAACGCGCGAAGTCATTCGCACTGACACAGAAGGCTGAGCAAGCCATAGAACATGTTGAAAGCCTGTATGATACGCTCCTTGACTACGGGATGGACGCATCTATGCTGAGACTCGACTTCTCGTTCACAAACACATACAGCTATTACACAGATACGATTTACAAGATTTACACAGCTGACAGCGGACAAATTCTAGCAGCTGGCGGAAGATATGATGATGCCTTCGGGTACGGACTAGCGGCGTGCGGTATCGCACTTTATTTAAACGAAATCAACGAGGTGATTGAAATGAAACAACAAAAAAACTCAAACCTTTACTCAAAAGATTTTGCAATTTTTTACGATAACACAAACAGACGCAGTGCATTTCAGCTTTCTGACCTGCTTAGAGAACTGGGGTTCATCGTTACCACTGCAGAACAGGATGCAGCACTTGCCGAGCTGCCACAGTCGGACGCAGAGGAAATCCTGAAAATCGCTGAGGGTCAGCTTGAAATCATCAACCAGCGCATGAACACTTTCAGCAGATCATCCTATGAGCAATTCATCAGAAAGGTGGAAAATCAATATGTCCCAAGTTCAATTCACTAATCAGCTTAAAATAGCAGTCGCAAAGGGACGTGTTGCCAAGCAGACTATCAAAGCACTTCGAAAGGCCGGCTTTGATCTCCCTGAAGATCCAGGCAGGGCACTTCGAATATCAGACAGCGACAAGATGCTGGATATGCTCTTTGTCAAATCAGCTGACGTCCCCACTTATGTCGAGCTCGGCGTCGTCGATGTAGGCATCGTTGGAAAAGACGTTATCGATGAAAAGACGTATCAGGTCTATGAACTCATGGACCTCAAAATTGGAAAATGCGATTTATGTCTTGCCGCTTTTCCGGGCTTTGACTATAACAAAATCCCTTACCTGAAAATAGCGTCGAAATATCCAGCACAATCATACGCCTTTATGAAAAGCAAGGGGATTGAAGGTCAGGTCATTCCACTTGAAGGCTCCGTAGAGCTGGGCCCGATTGTCGGCCTGTCAGACTGCATTATCGATATTGTTGAGACAGGCAGAACACTTAAGGAAAATAACCTTGAAGTCATTGAAAGCATTAAACCAATCAGCTCAAGGCTCATTGCCAACAAAATCAAATACAAAACTAACACAGAACTTGTGCTCAAGTTCATGGACACTTTAAAGACACAACTCGAAACTTCAGCATAACGGAGGCAGACCATGATTATAGAAAAAATAACACGAACAGACTTCCCGAGAATCAAAAAAGAGCTTGCACAAAATTTTCTTCCAGAGGGTGAAATAATCGAAACCGTCAGAGGGATCATCGGCGATGTTCAAAAGAACGGCGACGATGCAGTTAAAAAATACACCCTGAAGTTTGATGGTTTCCAGCTGGCGTCACTGGCTGTCAGTGAAGATGAAAAGCAAAAGGCTCTGAATGAGATCCCAGAGGATTTCATTCGTATTCTCAAAAAATCAAAGGCAAATATAGAAAGATTCCACAAAAACCAGCTGCCGTCTGACTGGGAAATCAAGCCAGAGGAAGGCCAGACCATGGGACAGCTCGTTCGTCCCCTAAGCTCCGTGGCACTGTATGTTCCCGGTGGCAAGGCAGCCTACCCGTCCTCAGTTCTTATGAACGCCATTCCTGCACAGATTGCAGGTGTTGAACGTATCGCCATCATAACACCAGCGGGTAGAGACGGCACTGTAAACGCCGGCGTCCTCGCAGCAGCTTCTGTTCTTGGCATCGATGAAATCTATAAGATTGGTGGCGCACAAGCCGTTGCTGCAGCAGCAATGGGCACAGACAGCATCGCAGCTGTCGACAAAATCGTTGGCCCTGGTAACATCTTTGTCGCCGAGGCAAAACGACAGGTATATGGCCTCGTTGACATTGACATGATTGCCGGTCCAAGCGAGGTCCTGGTCATTGCATACGAAAAGGCTAATCCAGTCTGGATTGCAGCAGACCTGCTTGCACAGGGTGAACACGATGAACGTGCGGGTATGTTCCTCATCACAACTTCTGAAAGCCTTGCTGAACAGGTTGCCATCGAGCTGACCAAACAGGCGAGTGCCCTTTCAAGAAATCTCATTTTGGCGGAGAGCCTCAAGTATGCAAAATCTTATGTGGTAGAGACGCTTGAAGAGGCCTTTGTTCTTTCGAATATGATCGCACCTGAACACCTTGAGCTCCAAATTGAGAACCCATCGGCCTATCTGAACCTTGTTAAAAATGCCGGCTCAATATTCCTAGGCGCATATACGCCGGAAACCCTTGGCGACTACATGGCCGGACCGAATCATACACTGCCTACCAGCGGTGCTGCACGTTACGCCTCGCCACTGGGTGTATATGACTTCTTGAAACGACCAAGTTATCTGTCCTTTAGTGAAACTGCTCTCAAATCACTGTCTGATGACCTTCAGACATTTGCCAACCTTGAAGGTCTGACTGCACATGCCAATGCCGTAAAAGTGAGGTGTTCTTAAGATGATACAGAAAAGACTGCATGCAAACGAGAACTGGTACAACCCCCTGCCAGATATTAAAGATCAGCTTCTGTCAAGACTGATGCAAATAGATATGCAAACATATCCTGATCCTGATGCTACAGAACTGAAAAAGCGTCTTTCAGAGTATACAGGCGTATCTGCCGATGAACTCATCTGTACAAATGGTTCTGACGAACTGATTAAAATTCTATTTGAAAGCTTTTCAAAAGCAGGTGACAGCATTGTCATTCACAGCCCGACCTTCGTTGAATACACAATCATGGCCGATCTTCGCGGATGCAAGACCTGCGCCGTAGCACCAAAAGATGACTTGACACCAGACATTGACGGCCTTATAGAGACAGCCATCAAAGAGAATGCGGCCCTTACTTTCATTTGCAATCCCAACAATCCAACCGGCTACGTTTTCTCTATAAAAGATCTCAACCGAATTATTGACAGCGTTCCTGGAATCGTGGTTGTTGACGAGGCCTACGTCGAATTCTCACAGATCAGTCTTGTGGGAACAGACTATGACAAGGACAAGGTCATTATCATGCGGACGCTTTCAAAGGCCTTCGGTGCGGCTGCGCTTCGTGTTGGCTATGGTATTGCTTCCCCTGCGCTGCTCCAAATCATGAACAAGGCGAAAATGCCTTACAATCTTTCCACAATTGCGCAGGAATCCGCAATCGTGCTTCTTGAAAACAAAAGTCTGATGACCGAGGTCATCAAGAACATCAGACGTGAACGCATGCGCGTTTACAGTCAGTTGACCAATATGATTCCAAACGAATGCAGCCTGGAGGTATTTCCTTCTTTCGGAAACTATATCCTGCTTCGCAGCCCCAAGGCCAAGGCAATCTATACAGCACTAGAAGCAAGCGGTTACAAGGTACGTATTTTTGAACACGACAGCAATCTTGAGAATTGCCTTCGTTTCTCGATTACAGAGAACAGGGTGAACACTCAAGTGATCGATATCATCAGGAAGGTTGTGTGCCAGTAATGAAATCACTCAGGCAGGCAGAGCTAAGCCGAAAAACAAATGAGACAGACATTTCAATCAGTATCAATCTTGACGGAACAGGTGCTTTTGATATCAGCACAGGCATTGGCTTCTTTGACCATATGCTGGAGCAGCTTTCGAAGCACAGTGGCATTGACATAAGGCTCACCTGCAAGGGCGACCTTCACATCGACACGCATCACACGGTTGAAGATATCGGCATCGCTCTTGGCGAAACATTTAAAGTAGCACTTGGCGACAAGAGAGGGATTGCACGATATGCAGATACGATTACACCTATGGACGAATGCCTGGTACTCGTAGCCCTTGACTTCAGTGGTCGAAGCTATCTGAAATACACGGTTCCCCTAGCAACACAGAGACTGGGCACACTAGAAACAGAAACAATTTATGAATTCTTCAACGGATTCTCACGCGCCAGCGGCCTAACACTGCACATTAAAGCTCTTGAAGAAAGCAATACCCACCACATGCTTGAAGGTGTCTTCAAAGGCTTTGCACGCTCTCTAAAACAAGCCGTTAAAATTGTCGACAGCTCAGAAAGTGCTAAAATCCCCTCGACAAAGGGCATGCTTTAAGTCAACAACAACGTCATGACGGAGGAATAATATGATAGCTATAATTGATTACGGAGTCGGCAATATACAAAATGTTAAAAATGCATTTGCCCGTTTAGGCGTGGACGCTCTTGTCACCTCAGACCCTGATGTGATATTGTCTGCAGACGGTGCAGTGCTTCCAGGTGTAGGTGCATTTAAGGATGCTATGGAGAGTCTTGTGACAAGCGGCCTTGATCAGGTTGTTAAGGAACGCGCAGATAAAAACCTCCCTACCATCGGCATTTGCCTGGGCATGCAGCTTATGTGCGAAGTCAGCTATGAAGACGGCGAGACCCAAGGCCTCGGTATCTTTAAAGGAAAGATTGTTAAGCTGGAGGTCCCTTACAAGGTTCCTCATATGGGATGGAATCAGCTGGAACAGCGCAAGTCAGATTCCCTCTTGAAAGACTTGGAAGACCCTGCTTTTGCATACTTTGTTCACTCCTATTACCTTACAGACTACTGTGCGGATGACCTGGTTCAAACTGCCGACTACGGTGTGGATGTTCCAGCAACCATACGCAAAGGCAATGTTTGCGGTATGCAGTTCCACCCGGAAAAGAGCGGCTCTGCCGGCGAAACCCTGCTAAAGAACTTTATCGACATTATGAATGCAGCGACAGCATAGGAGGACAAAATGAAAATATACCCTGCGATTGATATAAAGAATGGAAAGTGTGTCCGCCTCTACCAAGGCCTGGCGGACCAGGTAACAGAATACGGAGACAGTCCTGTAGACATGGCGCTCACGTGGATCGAACAAGGCGCCAAGCGTCTGCACCTTGTCGACCTTGACGGTGCCTTTAAAGGGGCTGAAGGCGCAAGAAATGCCATTCTCTCCATAAGAAAATCGACTTCCCTACCCCTGCAGGTCGGTGGTGGAATCCGTACTCTTGAAGATGTGAAAACCTATATTGACGCTGGTATGGACAGAGTCATTCTGGGAACCATGGCCATTGAAAACCCAGAGCTGCTGAAAGACCTCACAGCTGCCTATGGCGATAAGATAGTCGTATCGGTCGACGCCAAGGAGGGTATGGTTACGACTAAAGGCTGGGTAGAAGTAAGCGAAAAATCTGCAGTGGCACTTTTTGAGGAGCTTAACGAAATCGGTGTCCAAACCGTAGTCTATACAGACATATCAAGAGACGGCGCCATGATTGGTCCAAACATCAGCGCCCTTGTAAAAGCAAATGAAGTTTTTAAGGGTACGGTCATTGCCTCTGGTGGTATATCATCGGCAGAGGATATCTTTGAACTGCAAAAGGCAGGAATTACGGATGTTATCGTAGGCAAGGCACTCTATGAAGGCCAGATTGACCTGAAAAAGCTTGAGCTAGATATAGCGCAGAAAGGACTTTAATTATGCTTTGTAAAAGAATTATTCCATGCCTTGATGTAAAGGACGGACTCGTAGTCAAAGGTACACGATTCAAATCAATCAAGCAGGTTGAAGACCCTGTATATCTGGCTGAAAAATATGCCCGCCAGGGTGCAGATGAACTTGTTTTTTATGATATTACAGCAACCCATGAAGAACGCGACATATTCCTCGATATCGTCCGCGATGTGGCAAAAGCGATCAACATCCCCTTCATGATTGGGGGCGGCATTCGAAAAATCGAAGACTTCACAGCTGTTCTTGGAGCTGGTGCTGACAAGGTATCTATCAATTCGGCTGCAGTGGCAAATCCGGACCTTATTCGTGAAGCGGCCTTAAAATTCGGCGCTCAGTGCGTGGTCCTGTCTATGGATGTAAAGCGTATTGATAATGAGTGGAAAATCGTGACCCACGGCGGTAGAAAAAACACAGGCCTGGATGCACTTGAATGGGCCATCAAAGGGGTCTCCCTCGGCGCTGGTGAAATTGTCATCAACTCCATTGACGAAGATGGTGTTAAGAGCGGCTACGATTTGGAAATCATCAAAAAAGTCTCTGAAGCCGTTAATGTTCCTGTTATAGCTTCTGGAGGCGCAGGTATAAAGAAACACTTTTTTGACGCTTTTGAAGCAGGTGCAGATGGTGCACTGGCTGCATCGGTCTTCCACTACGGCGAAATCGACATACCCGATTTGAAGGCGTATCTGGAAATGAAAAACATCCCAATGAGAAAATAGAACTTATATGAAAATAGCAGAAAAGAGGATAGGCACATGGAATTAAATTTGAAATGGAACAGCGACGGACTTATTCCGGCAATCATACAGGATGTGAACACAAGACAAGTGCTCATGCTAGGCTATATGAACGAGGAATCTCTTAAACGCACTCTTGAAACAGGTAATGTCACTTTCTTTTCCCGTTCCAGAAACACGCTCTGGATGAAGGGAGAAACCTCTGGCAATACACTCAAGATGATTTCAATGAAAGCAGACTGCGATGATGACACCCTACTGATCGACGCTGATCCTGCAGGTCCAACCTGTCACACAGGTGAAACTTCCTGCTTTTTCAAATCCATTACAAAAGCTGAAAACGAAAACAAGCGTACGCCTCAGTCAAAGCGCACGCTTGAAGATTTAATGGATACGATACAAGACAGAAAGAAGAACCCGGTTGAGGGATCATACACAAACTATCTGATTGACAAAGGACTTGGCAAGATTCTAAAAAAGGTCGGTGAAGAATCTGCTGAAATCATTATTGCCTCACTCTCTGAGGACAAGGCATCTCTCGTCGGTGAAATCGGAGATTTACTCTATCACCTGACTGTTCTCATGGTTGAACGCAATGTCAGCTGGGAAGAAATTCTTGAACTGCTTGACGGTCGCGCCGCTTCAAAATAATAGAAAGCACAAGCCATGAAAGCACAGAAAAACTCATGGTGCTCACAATAAGGCCACCTGGTGCAAACGCAGCTTTCCCAATTAAAATACAGCGCACAACTTGAAGAACTACAACACCTAAGAAAAATGCACTTCGCAAATAAAGCTTATTACAGCATGGCTTCGGCATTCTTTTTCTGGATTTTCGCAGTGTCATATAGATAAACACTGCAAGAATTCCGATGATACTGCTGCCATGCTGAAGTATTTTATACATAGGCACTGATATAGATGCCCACGACACCGTGCTTTTAAGTATGGGAACATGGGTCACAAAATAACCACCGGAATGGGTAAAGCTGTCCATGAACAAATGCCCTATCATACCTGCCAGGGTCCAAAAAATAAAATTAAGCCACTCGGCAACGGCGTAGGTTTTGATGTTTCTTCCAAACCTAGGCCATTTTCTTGCGTAAAATTCCGGTAAAAGCTGTAGAAGGCCGTCTTCTAGCAGATTCATATATAGAATTGCAACAACAATGCAAATCGGCAGGTTCAATAGAAAGAAACCAATGGGCGTATGCCCGCCTAATGAAGCTGGTTCAAGTCTTATGAAATATTCAAAATCGGGTGCCATAGAGCCTATAACCAGGCCAAATATGCTAAAGGCACGCATTCTTCTTATAAATGGTAAGCTTACTGCTGTATGCGCTATCGTAAATGGCATAAAAAAATCACCTCAGCTCATATTATACACAAGACTGGGTGATTTCAACAACCTATTTAAGCATCCAATTCTGCGGTTGTGATGAAACGACCGACAGCATCCCCATAACCATGATCAGATAGATTGTCATATTTCTGAACTTGTTTTCATCGGTATGGTTCCCGAGTC
This sequence comes from uncultured Acidaminobacter sp., assembly GCA_963678925.1. Taxonomy (GTDB): domain Bacteria; phylum Bacillota; class Clostridia; order Peptostreptococcales; family Acidaminobacteraceae. The sequence continues at coordinate 376,024 of OY787533.1, forward strand.
TGACACCGAAAAAGACGCCTAGTATAAGGGCTGGCAATAGGGCCAGCGTGGGCTTGATGACTTCCATACCCAGTTGTCCGTTCATATGGAATACCCCTAGGGTAACAATGTTCAAAATAAAAAAATAGCTGGTCAAATTCGTTCTAAATGCAGCTTTGGATGTTCCCTCATTTGTCATGAATAAAATGACTGGCGGTCCACTCATGGACACGCTTCCATTTAAAAGACCACTCAAAAAACCCGTCGCCAGAAATGATGCGGATTTGTTTTTGAAATGCACCTTGTATCCCCGGTACATGAAAAGTCCTGAAGTAAATATGACAATGCCCACGATAAACTTGAGAATATCCGGATTCATCGATTTCAAAAAATAGGCCCCTACTGGCGTCGCGGCAATTCCAGTTATGAGAATGACACTTATGGCCTTAATGTCTGGCATGGTACGCAGTTTGAACAAAATCATGAAATTCATAAGCAAACTGAACAGAACCAGCATTGGCACAATCACTCTGAGTGGCATAAAAAGACCCAGCAGCGGTACCGCCAGCAAGGAAAAGCCAAAACTCGTCATTCCTTGAATAAGACTTGATAGGAAGACCACCACAAGCCCTAGAACTATTGTAATCATAATTTTCCCTCCACACATAAGCTATGAACATTCTAGCATATAGGAGATGCGCCTACAATGAAATAGAATCCGATACAAGCGTCGAAGTCAATGTTTCAGCAAAATGAGATAAGTTTATCCCATGACAACCGGATTGCTCAAATCCTTCATATAAAGATTTTCTGAAACACCCTCCCGATAGAGTCCAGGAATGCACCCTACAGACCGGTAGCCTTTTCGCTCATAAAGTGACGCTGCTTTGTAATTGAACTCAGCGACTGCCAGAAATGCTTTCCCACTAACAGGCTCAGCAGACTTTTCAAACGCCTCAAGAAGCGACGCTCCAACTCCTCTGCCACGCATATCTGTCCTGACAAAATGCATATGCACATATGGATGTATCCTGAATACCCCCCGCAGTCCAAACCAAATATAACCTACAATCCCTTCATCTACACAGGCCACGTATACTTTTTCACCCTCAGACAGCGCACTGAGTATCTGAACCAGTCTATCCAAATCCGAGCCGAAATACAGTTCTCCGATACCAGAACTGATTGTCTCTCGAGCAATATATTCAACTTCGTTCCCTGTCATTTCCCTGATGTTGATTTCCAATGTCATCACCCCTTTGGTCCATTTTAATATGCCATTTTTATATAAACACCATTAAATCTATACAAAAATATGCGTTTGGTACTTGATTTCCATTTTACAAATTCTCGAAAATCTGTGTTTTGAACAAAAAAATAACCCCGAGGGGTTATTTTAGCTGTAAATTTCAAGGGTATCTTTAAGGGCCATAATTTTTTCATCCGGGTACTGCTTGGGCCATTTGCTTCCAAGCATTTCTATCAGCATCCGCGCTTCTATAAAATCTTTTCCCGAATAAATATTTGATTTGATTAACTTCTCAAGAACCTTCTGATTCTCGTCGTTCAACTGATATGCATTTTTGAAATGGACATAGGCAGTATCGTATATCCCCTTGTCAAAAGCATTCAGTCCCTTATGATAATATCGGTACGCCCTGTACCGGTCTGATTTTAGAAAACTGATAAACATCAATAAAGAAAAAGTTATTAGAGCTATGCCAAGCACGGGAACACCAATCAGCATGCCACCTGCGACAATGCCTGCAATCCACATATAGCCCACTATTTCTGACTCATAATCAAATTTTGTCATACTTCTCACAGTGCATTTCTCCTGTCGATTGGAATTATTTAACTTATACCAATTTTAACACCTATTGCACCATGCGGCAAGTTTTTGGTTGATATTTAGAGATAGCGCCCAATTTTTTCTACAATATTTCTCTTTTCAGTATCCGAATCTGAGTCCGAGTCGACATCTGTCTGTAAAAGAGGCTCAGGTTCAGCATAGAATATCTTGCGTGCAAGGATTTCTGCAACTTCATTCTTCTGGTCATCGGAGAAATCGAATCGATTGGACAAGAATTCATAGTATGCTACAAACTTATGACATGCTTTCGGATATATTTTTTCATTCTTACTCCATTTGTAAACACTTTCTAGGACAAAGCCTTCAATGTGCCTGTACTCAAATTTTCGCCCGCTTTCAGCATCGTCCTCCTGATTTGACTGTAGGGTCAATCCAGAAAGAACACCTATGTATTTCATGGATTGTTCATTCGTCAGTTCAGGGACTTTCAAAACAAAATCCGCATAGGGTGATGTGGCAGGATTATCGGTATAGTTAATCAAGTGTATGCCTTGTGCCATGCATCTGTGAAGAAGACGCTTGTATAGATCTTCATCGACAGAAGCACCTGCTTCTACAAGAACCACTGCATTTTCAGAGTGCATGCGATCAAAGTCGAAAATCTGACACATTTCGGAAATCAGCAGATAGAGTCTTGAAAGGTATTTCATATGAAAGTACAAAAGAAATAGATAAGGCATCCAAATCAGGTAATAGAGCGGAGATGCATTTCCAATAAAGTAGACGACCAAACTGTTTTTTGGGACTTCCTTATAAAGAAGAAGGGTAATAGCAAGAACCAGTATGTTGATAATCAGTTTCCCTCTGCTCACTAATAATATCGTTGCAGGATTTATTGCCAGCCATTTCGCCTTTACATACCACTTTAAAATGAAATCGTACCTGTGCAGCAGCAAAATTTCCGCACTCATTTTGTCAAAAACGTCATAGCTAGTCAATGCTTCAAGCTTTTCATTCTCATCATACCGCTCCTGATCTTCAATAAAGAATTCCAGTGCATCCGTTGATTTAAGGCTTACAGACTGAATATCCCTGTTCCCATCTATGATTTCTGTCATGTAATCTTTAGATTTCTCCAGCAGTATTGGATCTTTTGAGTAAATATCTACAAAAATGGACTCCGGTTTTTTTGAAGTCAGCATACCGGAAACAATGTCCAAATCCTTCTTAATATGCTGTATTGGCAAATAGGAACTCATCATATTTTCCTCCTTGAGATTAGTCATATTTCATATAATTTCTACCTATATATTGGTCCTTCTAAACGCCTGTTCAAAAATTCCAGTTTAGACGATGACGGAAACAGGGTAGAAAGGGAATAGTTCAAATCTAAGAAAAATATGATATGGAGGTGTGATTATGCATTCAATTGTTCAAATTACAGAGCTGCACATAAATACATATCGTGCTATTCGCGATTATATTTACCACAACAGAAAGACGCCAGATATACTGACAATTGGAGACATATGTGGCTTTCATAATGATCAGGAAGTGCTTTCTGTTTTAAAGGACTTGAAGGAACTTGGGTACCTGATTTTCGACGGTCCCCAGAAGGACCGAATCAATTTGGCAAACTAAGCAAACTGCACGCCTATAAAAAACGGGTATCGGCTCTCCGATACCCGTTTAATAATGTATGCAGCTTGTAACTTTTCTCTTACCTGATCAAAATCCTGTTCACTTGCCTAGTCTTTCACCTCGACCATGAAGCGTCTTTTTTCGGAGTCCTCCAGTTCAATGAGCTTATCTACTTCATGTTGTCTGCGCAGTGCACTTAAAAGTGTGTCTCGCTTATACTCGCATTCCACGCAGTCATCTCTCAGAACAATCCTTTCAAGCCCCTTGTACTTTGCCTGAAGGCACTTTCCACGCAGGTAGAAGGCATCAAATACCTGCTCGCAAAACGCGTCATAATCCTGGTCTGTCACACGACTCAGCGAAACCTTGTCGTCTTTGACCTTGGTCTCATAGACCGGCATGCACCGCCTGTTTTTCATGGCTACTGCCAGCGTCTTAGCTGTGCCGGTTCTTGCCGCTTCAAGAAGCAGCTCAGGAAACTCAACGGAACCACTATGGTTCAATCGTCCGTTTGTCTTCAAACAGCATTTCTCAATGTCTCTTTCAATTTCCTCCAGCATGAAGGCCCGTACCGTTTTATCTAAACGCTTTTTAATCTGTGCCATAATGCACCTCCCAGAACAGATTGCGATTATACCTCACAAATCATTTTTATCCATTCGGAAAGATTGCAAAACAAAATTTGCACATTCGGCGTCTAAAATTTCACAATCAATTCATATCAGGCCACCAGCCATCAACAAATTGCCATTCGACCTGATTTGCAGACCTGATTTTATATTTCAGGAGAACGCCACCAAGCATATGTCCATCTTCAATAGGGACATAAACATAAACCGGGTCGATAATCTGTGCCTCTTCAAGGACAAAGTAAATAGTGCCGCCCAGTACCCCCTCGTATGGAATGAGCACTTCTTGCCCCTGCAAACTGGAAATAAGGTTTTTAGGGGATACTGGATACGCATACAGGTCCCAGAACCACGGAAGCTCACTGTCCACTTCTTGGTTTTCACCAGACTGAACAATTGCATTCTCCAGTTGATCAATCTGATTCTGCTGTGCGTCGAGCTCACCGTTAAGGGCCTCAATTCTATGTGTAAGCTGTGCAATCGAACTGGCCTGCAGTCCCATGGCAACCATACATATCAGAAGGATGCTTCCTGCAATCACTGAAATTTTTTTCTGATTCATCGCGCACCTCCATTTCCTAAAATCTCAAGCAGCGACTTTCTATCTGGAATGACAAACTCTGCCATCTCAGCATCGCTCTCATTGAACGCATCTACTATTAGACATCCATCGATTGACGCGTTGTGACCCGCTTCAATATCAAGACGCCGGTCTCCGACATTCAAGGTCTCAGACCTGATGAGCTTATATTTTTCAATCAAATGATCAAACGCTTCCGGGTCGGGTTTTCTTTTAAATCCTTGATTTTTTGTAACTGCACCTTCAAAATAATGCAGCATGCCCTTCTCTCTTGCAATTCTAATAGCCGAATCATCCCTGTGCGTCAGCATATAACTCGAAATACCCATGGTTTTCAGTGTCTCCAGCGTTTTAATGGTGTCTGGAAATAGGCAGTAGTCCGACGGACTATGATCAGCTTCAAGAGCTCTGTACTCGTCTTCTATGGCAGCTCGCAGCTCCACGGAGCCCTCTGAAAAGTAGTCGAGCGCCGCTGTCATTGAAATCTTCAGTTGTTTATAAACAGTCTCAGTCTCGGCATTGATTCCATTTTTTATTAGAGCCCTGTACAGCAGGTCGCTCATGGTCGGATATGTGTCCGCAAGGGTACCATCAAAGTCCCATATGATGTTCTTATATGATTTGTACATTCGTGTCCTCTTTCTCAGGATCCGCTAACATGAAAAATACAGATACTTCCTTTATTACATCATAAAAAAAGCTGATGGCGATTTCAACACGCAATCAGCTTTCATCTTCATTTTCTTCAAGTATATACCTACAGACCTCATGGATGGGTAGTCCCTGATCCATACTCATACTCCGCAGCTTGGCATAGGCATCATTCTCGTTCATCCCATATGACGTCATCATATGTATCTTAGCCCGCTCAACATACTTTCTGTTTTCAAGTGATTTTTCCAGCTTGTTCAGTTCACTCTGCAGACTGTTTATTTTACGAACACTGCTGAGTACAAACTCACTGGTACGGTATACCTCCGCAAGGGAAACAGGCCTCTTCAAGTATGCGTATACCTTAAGCCCCTGTAAACCTCCGAGAAACATATCGTCTGCATCTTTTGCAATAAAAAGCACAGCTGCTGGCGTCACCGTCTCAATCCGTCTGGCCTTTTCAAAACTTGTTCCACCCCAAGCCTCATAGCTTGCAAGAACAATGTCAGGTCTGAATTTAATGATTCTTGGAACGCATTCCATGACATTCAAGGTGGCCTGAACTTGATATCCCTTATTACGAAAAAGGTTCTGGAGTGTATATAATGTTTTTTCATCGGTATCTACAATGAATATCTTCTTCATAAAGGCCTCCTTACTATAAACACTAATATACGATTATCCCGCGGTATTGTCAAACGTTAAAAGCGCTATTTTGCAATATTTTCACTATTTTGAATTAAGAAACGTTTTCCGATTTTTTCTTCAAAAAAACCATTGAATAATCATTCATAAAGTGTATAATGAACTTAACTTGATCTTACATGACAACGACGTCATACCTAGAGGCCCCCCGCCTCGAAGTTGACGTCGTTTTTATTTATGTAAGTTCAGGAAGCATCGTTACCCCATTAACCGGTTGGAGGTTGACCGCAACCTCCTACTCCCCCCGGTGAATCAACTTTTTCCTATTCATGTATTAATTATACCCTCGCGTCTATATGGCGCACTTTTTTTGCGTAAAAAACAAAGAATAGCAGTCAAAAATAAACAGAAGGACACATCATGTTCACATGAATGTGTCCTTCTGTTTATTTTTGACTATTAGGCGCGTTTAGCGACTTAAGCGATCGAAGATTGCTTAGTGCTATTCCACTTACCTATTCATAACCCCTTGGTCGTGACTAACGACCAGAGCAATCTGAGATTGCTCGGTGCTGTGCATCTCATCTTAGTATTAACAGCTGTCGTTAGCGACTTAAGCGATCGCTAGATTGCTGAGTGCTATTCTAGATATTCTGTCCCTGGAGCGCTTCATCAGCCATGTCCTTCATAACACTTAAAATGACGCCGTCAGTTGTATTCATCCCCTCGGAAGCAATACGACCAAGATTTCTGATGCTCTGCTCAACGCGTGACGCTACAATGCCGTTTCGCGCTGGAACCACGACGCCGTATCGAGCCATATTGGACATCTGTACACCTGTATTGGCTGCCGTTGCCAGCTTCAGTGCACAGCTGTCCTTTGCGCCATCGCAAATCAGACCAGAAAGATTTCCAATCATATTCTGGATTGTATCTTCAATTTCCTTATAGCTGCCACCCTCAAGCCAAGTGATTGCGGCACCAGATCCAGTAGCCGCAGAAACCGCGCAGCTGCAGATTGCTGAAAGTCTTCCAATGAAATTCTTCATATAAGTGTTCAACAGATGACTGATTGCAAGCGCCTTGATCAGTTTCTCCTCTGAAATCTCATGCATTGAAGCATAGGCTGCAATTGGAAGTATTGCAGTTAATCCGTTATTTCCGCTGCCATTTGAGCTCATTACCGGTTTGGTAATACCAGACATTCTCGCATCAGAAGCTGCCGCTGTCAGCATCATTGCCTTATTCTGAAGGCTATTTTCAAGTACACCATCTTCAATCTGCTTCTTTACAGCATAACCCACGCCCATACCCAGTGCCTTTTCAAGACCAGCATCTGCAACTTCAAGATTCATTTCAATCCCTTCTTTTAAGAAGGTCATCTTATCTGCTGACATATGTTCTACCTGCTGAATCATTTCTTTCACATTCAGGTTGAAGAAGTCTTCATATTTATTTTCAGTTTGTCCTGCTACCTTTTCTACTTCAAGCAAGACAGCATCATTCTTTTTCATATAAACAAAGGCATCATGATGACCGCGAATCACCGTCTGAGCTGTCTCAGTACCGGCACGCATGGTCACATCTACAAGTACCTTCTCCTCTGTGTCTGCAATAGAAAGCTTAATAATACCCTGGCTAAGGTATTCTTTCGCTTTCTCGACAACCTCTTCATCGACACTTGAAAGAATTTCAAGGCCGAGTTCCGCATCGCCACCTGCAGCGCCTATAGCCGATGCCATATCAAGACCTACCTGGTCTGTTTGAGGAATGCCTACCGACAGACCATTCTTATAGAAGTTAGGTGAAACCTTCACATCAATATAGTCAACATAGTCTGTTCCAAGCAGTGCCCGCGTTTTAGCAGCACCGAGTACCACAGCTACCGGTTCAGTACAGCCCATTGCTGGACGCACTTCATTTTTTAGTATCTCAATTATCATATTATCCATATGTCCCATTTGTCCCATCCTTTCACACATCCTCTTTGCCGTATATAATTGCAAATACCGTGCCAAGTTATCGAGGTCCATTTGAGCCATATTCAGTATCAATATGAGACTGAATTCTAAAAGCTATTTCGCAAGTCCCCTTAAGAATCTTCATAATGTAAATTCCCTTGAGCTCCAGATAAGCAAGGCCATACACCACTTGTAAATACTCAACTTCATCCATACAGGATGCATCCTCACGACACATTAAGGGATGATTTTCCATGCAAAGTCGCCAGCAAGCCCTCACAAAAACGAGAAAAGTCTCAAAATGAGACGATTCTCATTTTGAGACTTTTATATTTCTATTTCATAGGTCTTTATTTTTCTATACAAGGTGGCACGACTTAATCCGAGCGCCTCTACCGACTTATCAATCCCGGCCTTATCGGTTCCAAACTTTTTAAGCGCCTTTTCAATCTCGAACTTTTCTAGCACCTTGATGGACTTAATTTCCTTACCTTCGCAATCGGTCTCTGCGACACGTTCCCTAAAGCGTACAGGCAGGTCGGCCATACTGATGACACCTGTCTCATTCATATTCACAGCAAATTCAACCGTGTTTTGAAGTTCACGTACATTGCCCGGCCAACCGTAGCTTTCAAAGGCACTCAGCACCGTATCATCAACACGCACCATTGTTTTTTGAAGCATCTCGCCGCTCTTTCTCAGAAAGATACTCACTAGCAGGGAGAGATCATCCTTACGTTCTCTAAGTGGCGGTATGCGAATCGGAATGACATTCAACCTGTAGTAAAGGTCTTCTCTAAAGGCCCCCTCTTCCACCATGTCTTCCAGATTTCTATTGGTCGCGGCAATAATTCGAACATCCACAGGCACTGGTGCATGACCGCCAATCCTCTCGACGGCACTTTCCTGAAGGACCCGAAGAAGCTTCGCCTGAAGATGCAGGGGCATATCTCCAATTTCATCAAGAAAAATCGTGCCCTTGTTTGCCATTTCAAACTTTCCGATCTTGCCACCCTTGAGGGCACCCGTGAAAGAGCCTTCTTCATATCCAAACAATTCACTTTCTAGAAGGTTGTCGGGAATGGCCGCACAGTTTACTGCAATAAAGGGTTCTTCAGCACGCTTTCCTTCAAAATGCATGGATCTTGCAAACAATTCTTTTCCTGTGCCGCTCTCGCCATGAACAAGCACTGTCGATATGCTCTTGGAAGCCCTCTTTGCGAGTGCAATGGTCTCCTTAAGCGCTGAGTTGTTACCAATTATATCGTCAAAACCAATCATGGTTCCATAACCGAGTACATCATGAAAGGTATGGAGCAGGGTCTGCACATTGGTACAGGTGATAACAACCTCGCAAAGGGTCTCTCCACATACGACAGGCTGCGCGCTAAAGAGCAGTCGTGTACTCCGCTTCCTGTCTCTGATTTGCATTTGCCCGCTTGTGGCTTCCCTTGTCCTGAACAGATCTGCAATATCTTCATCCTTCATATATTCTGCCAAGTGGCTCACGGGTTTTCCGATTTCCAAATTGAGCAGATTTCTAGCTTTTGAATTCGCATGTCGTACAGTAAAATCCGGTGCCAGGCTGAATACGGCGTTCTCCATCTTGTCGAGAAGAATTTCAAGCTCCCTAGACTGCATTTCCAAGGTTTCCTTTTGTGATTCCTCAAGTACCTTCACCGCAATGAGTTCAGCCATACGCCTTAAAAATAGCATGAGGTTCTCTCTATTGTGGAGCAGCTCTTCCCGCTTCTGGGCATTGAAGGCTATCAAACCGATTACCCCTGCAATTTCACCCTTTACTTCAATGGGACAGCACACCTGAGCGTATTCCTTGCAATCTGCCATGTGCTTGCACTTGCTGCACGCCTCATGCTTTCTCGGATTTTCTATAATAAATGCCTGTCCTAAGTTGAGGGCATAAGAAAACACAGAGTTTTCATCAACCTTGCAGCCCACGTCCTCATGGTATTCTCCCGTGGCGGCAAGACGGTTGAAAGCACTGTCAATAATGGTTACATCCACTTTTATGACACTGTTGATTGCTTTAACAATCCCATCCAGCGTCTCTCTGATGCGCTGCATTTCCTTCTGATATTTAGGCATATTCTTCCCCCAAAGTACTTTATTACACCTTCCATACCTAAATAATATCGGAAATCCTCTGCTTCCACCAGATAAATTTCAAACGCCCATCGATTGTAAATCGACAGGCGTCTGTTCATTCTAGAATTCAATTTTCTCAAACTGTTTACTTGAATCCTTATCAAGCATCCTTATCCAGGGAGAAGGTCTCATAGCTTACACCTTCCACACTTTTTCTTGCCTTCTTCCTGAGCTTGAAGCTTTCGACAGCACCTTGGAGCATATCTGCCTGAGCAGCCATTTCTTCAGAGGCCGCAGCGCCTCTTTGTGCCGTATCTGCATTGAGCTGGGTCACGTCTGATACCTGATTAATGCCCTCATTGATTTGGGTAATGGCCTGGGCCTGATCGCTTGATGCCATGGTAATATCTCTAACGATGCCATTGACCTCTTCAACCCCTGATGTTATCGATTTGAGTGCCTCTGCAGTCTGGTCTGCTATGGATGCACCATCCTGAACCTTGCGGATAGAATCCTCAATCATTTGAGTCGTTTCATTTGCTGCATTGGCACTTCTTGCCGCCAGATTTCGAACTTCTTCTGCTACCACGGCAAATCCCTTGCCATGCTCGCCCGCTCTGGCTGCTTCAACAGCAGCATTCAGTGCGAGTATATTTGTCTGGAATGCAATTTCATCAATGACCTTAATAATATTGGAGATTTCATTGGACGACTTGTTGATGGCTTGCATAGCCTCCAGCATTTCATTCATCCGCTTCTGACCACTTTCAGCCTGAACCTTGACAGTGCTTGCAAGTCCTTCAGCCTGCTGTGCACGTTCAGCGTTCTGTCTGGTCTGATTTGAAATCTCACTCATGGAAGCTGTGATTTCTTCAATGGAGCTCGCCTGTTCCGTCGATCCTGACGATAGAGACTGGGCTATGGATGACACTTCATTGGCCCCATCTGCAATCTCATGACTGGCAGACCCAATTTCCTCGAAAATTCCGTTGAGTGCTTCCGTAAACACATTGATGGATGTCTTCATTTTTGCGAAATCACCCAGATACTCTCGATCAATGCCCACATCAAGGTTTCGCCTTGCAAGACTCTCAAGAATCTGTGAGGTTTCATCAATATATGACCGGATTGCTGTAACCATGGTTTTCAGACTTGAATGAATCTGTACAAAATCCTGACTGATTTCAAGTGTATCTTCATCAGGATTTTCAACCTCAACATCAATTGTCAGTTCACCATTTGCAAGCGCATCCAGTCCAGAAATGAGCTTTTGAACTTCCATCGACTGATATTCACTCTGTTTTGCCTTAATTCGGGCTTCTTCCGCCTGCTTGTCTGCCTGAGCCTGCTGGGCACGCGCAGCATCTTTAATCGATGTCTGATCGGTAACAAGTTCAAACGCCCCTACGATTTGACCGCTTCTGTCAAAGAGCGGCATGCCTTCATAGGAAATATCCACTCTGCCACCACCAGCACGCGAAATGGTTTCACTTGAAATCGACCGTCCCGTGTTTATGGCTTGAGCACATGCGCATTCCCCAGTCTTACAATGTTCAGTCTCAAAGAGCTCATGACATTTATATGTAGAAACTGAATCTTTTTCACCAATTCCAACCAGTTCACGTCCAGCGTTGTTCAGGTATTTGACATTGAAGTCCTTGTCAATAGCCATGATAATGGCTGGAACGTTGCGTATATGCCCTTCAAGGGTATTGGCAATATCATTAATGCCTTTGACCAGATTGAGCCAACCGCCATTATAGCCTGCTTCGTCAATCCTTGAGACCAGCTCACCAACAACAATCTTATCGCTGGTCACATCGGCTGAATCCACTACTTTTCGAATTTGGCTGATAATCAAATCAAATGAACGGGACAACTCAGCAACTTCATCCTTACCTGTGGTATCCAGCTCTACGTTGAACTCACCATCTGCAATACTGCGCGCCCCGCGGTTAAGCTTTTCAATCGGCTTTGAAATGGATGTTGCCATAAATACACCCAGCCCAACGCTGAGTACGAGGAGCACCGCTACCACGGCGAGTACATTTCGAAGCATTTCAGTTTGCAGCGCACGAACATCATCTATATAGACACCCGTCCCAACAAGCCACTTCCAGTTGTCGTACCCAATAACAAAGGATAATTTTTCACTATCCGTCGTCTCCCCTGGCTTTGGCCAAAGATATCCGACAGTGCCTCTACCTTCATTCTTTGCCACATTCGACATTTCTTCGAAAAATCGAACGCCATTTGAATCGACCGTATCCACCATGTTCTGGCCTTCAAGTGCTGCATTGATTGGATGCATCAGCGAATACCCCTCATATGAGTTGATGAAAAAATAATCGCTTGTGTTAAATCTGTATACTCGAATCTCATCCATTGCCATCTGCTGTGCATCTTCAAGCGAAAGCTCTCCCGATGCCACCATGCCATCATACTTCTGCAGTACAGTCAGTGGGACCTCTGTCAGATTCTCAAGTTTTGCGACAGTCCTGTCCATAATCACACTATTTATGGTTGGAATTAACCAAGCACCTACAAACACTGCAAATAGAACAAATATCATCCCCACTAGCAAAATTATTTTGGTCCGAAGTTTAAATTGCTTGAAACTCATGCGTCCAACCTCCTTGGAATCATCCTTTTTCTATATTGGTAAGAAATACCCCTATATTTCCTTTTTACATTCTTACTTACGTTAATTTAGTAACATTTAGATATCTTAATCTTAAATTTTGTCACCAGATTTCTTCATGCACCCCTCTAAACAGCTGAATTACAGGCATCATAAATATGTTATAATACCTATGAAACACTACGATTGCCCAACGGAGGGATTGCTTTTGAAAAGACGTATCATAATTACAATACTTATCTTCATCGTGGTAACGACAATCTTTGTAGATAAATACATGCAGGTGGAGTACAATTTCGGGATATTTGAATATATCACCAAGTCCACCCAGCTAACCCCCGATGAGCGTGCCTGGTTGGATAATCACGGACCTTTAATCTATGGGTCCGACAGCTCTACACCGCCGATGCGGTATGTAGATCCTGTGACGAATCAGTACAGGGGGGTTACGGTAGATTATCTTCAAGCCCTATCCATTGAGCTCGAAACAGAAATCATCCTTAAACCCATGGTGTGGTCAAAGGCCCTTTCAGAACTTGAGGAAGGCAAGACAGACCTCTGTGACATGTTCCCCAGTGAACAACGGTCCAAGGTCTATCTCTTCTCAGACCCCATTAATTTTCAGCGGACCATCATCGTCATTCCAAAAACAGAAGACAACATAGAAAACATGTTTGACCTCATTGGCAAGCGTGTTGCTGCCCAGCGTGGAGACTATGTCAATGAGTTCCTCAACAATAACGTTGACGGCATCAATTTCTACCATGTCCCGGATTACAGCGATTTGCTCACACAGCTGGAGACCGGCAATGTCGATGCTGTTGTCGGGGATGAACCCGTACTCAGCTATTACCTTGAAGAACTCGGACTCACCGACAAGTATCGGATTGTTGAAACACCGCTCTACCAGCTGCACTCCGTATTCAGTATGCCAAAGGATGACAAGATGCTTCAGGGCATCATCAACAAGGGCATTTATGCACTCAAGCGCAAAAAAACCATGCAGAAGATCCAGCAGAAATGGTTTGGAATCTCTGAGCCTATCATTACAGAAAACAGTGACGAGAAGCTCCTGCTCATCGTTTCCTTCTTTATGCTGAATATCATCCTGGCAAGTTATCTCTTCTTCACGTGGAACAGCGAGCTCAAGGAAGAGGTTGAAACCCGAACCGACGAGCTTAAAATAAGCCGAAACGACCTGCAGACCACCTTTGACAGTCTGACGCATCTCATGGTCGTACTGGACAGTCAAATGAACATTATCACGGTTAACAAGGCCTTTTGTGACAATTTGAAAATAGACAAGGAAACGGCTCTCGGCAGCAACTTCAATTACATGAAGGGGCTCCCCCACGTTCCAATGATTATGGACGTGGTCGCAAAATCCCTTGAAACACGTACCAAATCAGAAATTGAGATCGAGCATAACAGCCAGACTTATATGGTGTCGACTTTCCCGCTCATTGAAGGAGAAAGCACTTCAAACAGGCTTCTTGTCATGATACAAAATGTAACAGAGCTGCGTCTCGCTGAACAGCAGGTCCTCCAAGCCAGCAAAATGGCTGCCATCGGACAGCTTGCTGCCGGAGTGGCCCATGAAATCAGAAATCCCCTGGGCCTGATTCGCAACTACACGTATTTTCTAAAGAAAACAGAAACACTCAGTGAAGAAGTGCAGATGAAATCATTTGAAAAGATCGAGCTCGCCGTCGAACAGGCAAGCCAGATCATAGACAACCTACTCAACTTTTCACGTATCGCGGACAATCGCGTTACCAACGTCAACATGTTTGCCTATTTGAAGGACATGATTGAACTCAACCATAAGGTTATGGAAAAACGTGACGTCATTTACCGCATTGACATTGACCCCAACTTGAATTGGGCCATCATGGAGGACGGTCTTAAATCCATCCTCATCAACCTGATTTCCAATGCTGTCGACGCAATGCCGGACGGCGGTCGTCTCACACTGACCGGATGGACTCAGGACAACCGCCTGATTCTGACATGTCACGATACAGGCGTCGGCATGACGCAGCAGGAGCTTGACAGAGTATTCAACCCATTCTTCACGACGAAGCAAACCGGCGAAGGTACAGGCCTTGGCATGTACATCGCCTATAATCAGATACAAAAAATGAACGGTTCCATAACCGTTGAAAGTGCACAGGGCGTTGGAACGACATTCAGAATAGAACTTCCTATGCTTAAGGAGGCTACTCACAATGACAATGAAAAAGAGCTCGTTTAGAATTCTCATCGTCGATGATGAAGAGGAACACAGAAACATACTGGAAATGATTCTAAGCAGCAATGGATTTCAAACTGACACTGCTACTTCCGGCTTTGAAGCCATTCAGAAGATTTCGAAAGAAAAATACCACCTTGTTCTTTCCGATTTAAAAATGCCGGAAATGAGCGGCCTGGAGCTGCTTGATAGAATCAAGGAAATTCAACCCGAGCAGGACGTCATTATCGTTACCGGCTACGGAACTGTAAAGAACGCAGTCAATGCCATGAAGCGCGGCGCCTTCTCTTATTTCATCAAGGGCCATGATCCAGACGAGCTCCTTATGGACATTGAAAAAATCATGCGGCTGTCCAGTTTGAAAATGAAGACAGACGCCTTGCAGGACTCTGCTTCAAGCGATTTCATGATGGATTCAAAAAACCCAAAGTTCCAAGAAGCCATACGTATTATCGAGTCAGCAGCTGACTCAAATGCCAACATTCTCCTCCTGGGTGAATCAGGTGTTGGAAAAGAGGTTTTTGCCAGCTATATCCATAAGCTCAGCACCAGACATGACAACCCCTTTATTGCGGTCAACTGCCATGCCTTTTCTGAGTCTCTTTTGGAATCAGAACTCTTTGGACACGAAAAAGGCGCATTTACAGGTGCGACTGACAAACGCATCGGCCGCTTTGAAGCCGCGCATGAAGGCACCCTCTTCCTTGACGAGATTGGGGACACCTCACTCAGCACACAGGCAAAACTCCTGCGTTCTCTGGAAAGCAGACGCATTGAACGCATCGGTTCCAACGTATCCATCGATGTGGACTTCAGACTGATTTCCGCGACAAATCGCGATCTTAAAACCATGGTCACCGAGCACGGTTTCCGTGAGGACCTCTTCTACCGTATCAGTACCATTACTGTGGAACTCCCCTCACTGCGGGAACGTCGTGAGGATATACCGGAACTTGCCAACTTCTTTCTAAGAAAGGCACAAATCGACATGAAAAAGGAAGTTCGCGGTGTAGATGATGCCGTCTGGACCTTCCTCAACAATTATGATTACCCGGGGAATATCCGAGAGCTTAAAAACATTATTGAGCGTCTTGTCGTTCTTGCACGCGACGGATGGATCAGCGCACGGGACATTCCCTCGGACCAGAAGGAACCTGTGATGCACCAGCCAGCAAGTAATGGGCAATTTTTTTCACAAACCGTACCTTTGAGAGAGTTCAGAAAAGATGCAGAGTCCCAGTACATTCAGCGTGTTCTGGAACAAAACAACTACAATATGACCCAAACATCCAAGGTTCTTGGAATCAGCAGGCGACAACTCTTCAACAAAATTACGGAATACGGGTTGAAAAAAGAAGAATAATCCAAAAATTCGGGAAATTTAATTCACACTCTCGAAAAAAACTTCTCAAAAAACAGCTTTCTCTTGGTTTTTCCACTTCAGGAAATACAAAAATCGTCACAACATTCAGCGGATAGCCTTGCTATTAGCGACGCTTGGCTGAATATGACTTTTTTCAAGCACTTCAATACTATTGGCATGAGCCTTGCATAATTATAAGAATACAGGCAATATGCGCATTTTCAGGTATATCAGGGTGTCGCTTACCACCCTGATGTATCTGCGCATTGTATTAAGGGGGAATATCTTAATGGCTCAAATTGTTGACTTTCTAAACCGATTGATTTGGAGTCAATGGCTAATTGTCCTATGTTTGGGTTCCGGGCTTTGGTTTACCATACGAACACGCTTTTTTCAGTTCAGGCATTGGCGTGAAATGCTGCGACTGATTTTTAAAGGCGAAGCTTCTGATGAGGGATTATCCTCTTTTCAAGCCCTGGCTGTTTCAATCTCCGGGCGTGTCGGAACTGGAAACATTGCGGGTGTTGCAACAGCAATCGCACTCGGGGGTCCTGGCGCAGTTTTCTGGATGTGGACAATCGCCTTTCTTGGAGCCGGATCGGCATATGTTGAATCTGTGCTCGCACAAATTTATAAGGAAGAGCAGGACGGTGAGTATCGCGGCGGTCCGGCTTATTATATTGAAAAAGGTATGGACAGCAAATCCTATGCACGGGTTTTTGCAATTACAACTGTAGCGGCTATGGGCTTTTTCCTTCCAGGCGTCCAGTCAAACTCCATTGCAGCCGGCCTTCATTTAGCCTTCGGTGTACCGCCCCTAATAACTGGCGTGGCCATTGTTGCGCTTTTGGCGGCTATTGTATTCGGCGGTGTAAAACGCATTGGCAAGGTTGCTGAGTTTATTGTGCCAT
This sequence comes from uncultured Acidaminobacter sp., assembly GCA_963678925.1. Lineage (GTDB taxonomy): Bacteria > Bacillota > Clostridia > Peptostreptococcales > Acidaminobacteraceae. The sequence goes on from OY787533.1 coordinate 393,195, forward strand.
TCATGGCTTCTGCCTATATCTTGATTGCTGCTGTCATCATTCTGCTGAACATCAGCAAGCTGCCTGATGTCATTACCCTGATTTTCAGGTCTGCATTTGCAGTTGAACCAGCATTTGGCGCTATTGTCGGCATGGCCATTTCATGGGGTGTAAAGCGTGGCATTTACTCCAACGAAGCCGGTCAGGGCACAGGGCCTCAAGCAGCAGCGGCAGCTGAAGCGTCACACCCGGTCAAACAGGGGCTTGTTCAGGCCTTCTCAGTTTATGTCGATACCATGCTGGTCTGTTCGGCTACGGCATTCATGATTCTGATTACAGATATGTACAATGTCGAGAATCCGCTTGGCGGTTATATTGTCAACCACTTGGGCGCGACAGAAATCGGGCCTGCATATACACAGATGGCTGTGGAATCTGTACTGCCTGGATTTGGTGCTGCCTTTGTCGGCATTGCACTGGTTTTCTTCGCTTTCACCACGCTTATGGCGTATTACTATATTGCAGAAACCAATGTAGCCTACCTCAGCAAACATAAAAAATCCCCACTGACAATGACAGGACTTCGTATTGTCATGCTCTGCGCCACATTCTACGGTACCTTGAGAACTGCAGACTTGGCATGGGCCCTCGGCGATATCGGTGTCGGACTTATGGCATGGCTCAATATGATTGCCATACTTATTCTGCAAAAGCCGACCTTCATAGCACTTGATGACTATGAAGCGCAAAAGAAAAATGGACTTGATCCTGTTTTTTCTGCCAAAAGACTTGGCATTAAGCATGCCGATTGGTGGGACCAGCCTCACATTCAGGAACGGTACCACAGTAAAGATGCAAGCTAGTCCACGGCTATGTGAATCAGGAATGATTTCAGGATTTATTGTCTGAATCATTCCTTTTTTAATGATAATCGCAAGAAATGCTACATTTCACATGACAAAAATGTCACAGTTATTTTTAAGTGCATGACAGTATAATGTAACTATAAGTATTGAAAGTGTATGTGTTATGAGGGGATAATTTGATGAAAAAGAAAATTCTAATTATTGCAACAGGGGGCACAATCGCGTGTGCTGACGGAGATCACGGTCTTACACCACAATATAACGTTGAAGACCTACTCGCCTTCGTTCCCAGGGCACGCAAGCTTTGTGACATTGACGGCAAAATGATTATGAATATCGACTCCAGCAATATGACACCCAATTGCTGGGTAGAAATTGCCAAGGCTGTCCATGATGCCTATGACCAGTATGACGGGTTCGTCATCACACACGGAACCGATACCATGGCTTATACGTCTTCTGCCCTGACTTACATGCTTGAAGGTCTCGACAAACCAGTGATTATCACAGGATCTCAGTACCCAATCGCACAGGAGTTCACAGATGCCGTACACAATCTGAATGATGCAATACACTTCGCTGTAGAAGATATTGCCGGTGTCTTTATAGTATTTGACGGAAAACTGATTTCAGGGCCACGCGCCATGAAAGTGAAAACAAGAAGCTATGATGCATTTGAAAGTGTCAACTTTCCCTATATTGCAGAAATTAAGCACGACCGTATTCAATACAAGCGCTTTGTATTTTCAAGATTCAAGCCAAAGGGAAGGTCTCTCATCCTTCACCCTGAAGTTGACAGCTCTTTAATAGTTATTAAGCTCTTCCCGGGTATTGATGCGAACATTTTCAAGTATATCCAGGAAAACTACCGCGGTGTTATTATTGAAAGCTTTGGCATAGGCGGTGTTCCCTTCGAAAATGTCGATATTGCAAGTGAAGTTGGAAATATGATCCGCTCAGGCATGTGCGTTATGCTTACCACACAGTGCCTTGAGGAGGGCGTAGACTTCGAAGTCTACGAGGTTGGAAAGAAGATTCCAAAGGACGGCATTATCTATGCCAACGACATGAATACGGAAGCTTCTGTTGCCAAGCTTATGTGTGCCATGGGACGCTCGTCCGATGTACACGAAGTAAAGCGTATTGTTGAAACGCAGGTCCAGTACGACATGCACCAGGAAGAATACTTCTAAATAAATCGATATAGCAAACATAAAAAAGAGGCTGTTGAAATCAAGAGCCTCTTCGACTGTAGAAAACGCCATATACTCTACAGTCTTTTTTTATGAAATACGTCAGTTCACTTGCTTCAATCAAATTTTACAGAAACGGTATCCTGCCCCCCAAACAGTTTCAATATACTGGGGATTTGCAGGGTCTGACTCAATTTTCTCACGAATGCGCCGGATATGTACCGAAACTGTAGACATATCCCCGCAGGATTCCAAACCCCAGATGCGCTCAAAGAGCGTTGTTTTATCAAAGACGATATTGGGATGCTGGGCAAGGAGCAGCAAGGTGTCGAACTCCTTGGCTGTGAAAGTCACTTCCTGGTCTCTCACGTAAACCCGTCTTGCACTTATTTCTATCCTTAAATACCCGATATTGAGCTCGTTCTTTTCATCAAGAACTTTAGAACTGAGCTGATCATAGCGCCTCATGCTGCTTTTCACCCTTGCAACCAGTTCACCAGGATGAAAGGGCTTCGTCATATAGTCATCTGCACCCAGCCCCAGTCCACGCACCTTGTCAATATTATCAACCTTGGCTGATACCATTATGATTGACAGATCCTTGGTCTTTCGCAGCTCTCGGCAAATATTGAAACCATCCATACCCGGAAGCATGAGATCAAGAATGAGCAGATCAAAGTGTTCTTTCATTGCCCGCTCATACCCAGCTTGTCCATCGTTCTCAATGACGACTTCATAGCCCTCCATCTCCAGGTAATCCCGCTCAAGTTCTGCAATTTTTTGTTCGTCCTCTATAATGAGTATGCGTTTCATTTCAGACCTCCGTATTCAAGCAGGGGCTAAACTTCCTTTGACTGCGGCAGCGTGAAGGCTATGGTTGTTCCAGTACCAACTTGGCTTTCCGCCCAGATTTCTCCCTTGTGCGCCTTTACGATTTGGCGCGCAATAGATAAACCTAAGCCACTCCCACCTGTTTCCGAGCTTCTGGACTCGTCTGCACGGTAGAAACGGTCGAAAATATTGCCCAGCTTATCCTCTGGAATGCCAGACCCATTATCTCGGATAGATACCTGATAAAAGTCGCCGTCCTCACGCTTATCAATATATATATCCAGTCTTGCATCTGTTTTATCAAAGTGCTTGACCGCATTGAAAATGATATTGCTTAAAACACGTCTGATCTGCGAAGGGTCTATATCTACATACGCCCTGTCCACACCTGAAATATGCAGTGCCTGCTTTACACCCTTCTCTTCAAAATCGAAGCTCAGTTCCTCTATACAGTCTGTCATGTACCCTACAAGGTCGACCTTTTGAAACTGAAAGAGAACGCCGTCCAGGTCAAGCTTTGACAGAAGGGACAGATCATCAATGAGCGTGTCCATGTCCCGCCCATAGACTGCAATGGTCTCAATATAGGATTTCATCTTCTCATCGGTATTGGCAACACCGTCAAGAATTCCCTGCACATAGCCATTGATGGCCGTTATAGGTGTTTTAAGATCATGACTGATGTTGGCTATAAGCTCTTTGCGGTTCTCTTCATACCGTCTTCTGACTTCATCTGTCGATTTGATCCGCAGACGCATCTCGTCAAAGGCCTTAAAAACCTCACCGACCTCGTCTTTTGCCGTATAGACCAGCGCTTCATCATAGTTTTCATCACGTATGCTGATTGCAGCATCCTTCATTTGTACAAGGGGTGCAAATACTGTTCTAAGCGCGTACTTGAAGAAAACAATATGAATGATCAGATACACAATGAAGAAGAGGATGCCGTTTTTTATCAGCATCCTGTCAAAATCATCTTTTGGAGACGAACCCGGGGCTCTTTCACGCGAAGTGACCACATAGCTGTATTCTGTACCATTACGGTCTGTAAAATTCCCTTCTCGGATCGTGCGCAGGGCATCGCTTTCAAAATACTGGTCTTGGACCAGTTCGAAGGCAAGCTCCCCTTGTCTGTACATGGTTATCTCAAAAGGGGTCATCTGAATGGCCGATGACATGAAGCTCCTATAGGATTCATTGTCAAATGCCCTAGGATTCTTATATATCTCGTTTTCAAAGCTTTCTATCATTCGCGTTACAGGATCTTTCGTATACATCTCACGAACCGCTTTCACCTCTTCATCAATCTGAATTTTGAAGATGTTGGTCATGACATATATGGATGTTCCAAAAATTACAATTGGAATCAATATGGATATCAGATATATTACGACAATGCGTTTGCGAATGGTCATAGTCCAGCCTTCCTTCATGCTATACCTTGGTTATTCATAGCGCAGGGCTTCAATAGGGTCAAGCTTGGCCGCCTTGTTTGCTGGGTAAATGCCAAAGAATACACCGATTGTGGCTGAAAAGACACATGCCAGCGCAAGCGAATCATAAGAGAAACGTGCTGTCAGATCCATCAGCGAGGACGCCAGTCCTGTCAGGCCAAATCCAGCCAGTGCACCTAAGACGCCACCCAGCATGGATACAGTCACCGCCTCAATTAGAAACTGCGTCAGAATATCCTTTCGTGTTGCCCCCAGAGCTTTACGAATACCGATTTCACGTGTACGCTCCGTAACCGATACAAGCATGATGTTCATGATACCAATACCTCCAACAACAAGGGAGATGCCGGCAATAGCACTGACAAATAGGGTTATCATACTCATGGTTTCCGTTACCATTTCGATTTTGTCTTCGTCACTGAAGGTAGAATACTTTTCTTCACCCACATTGTCATGACGCCTTTCAAGCAGCGACAAAATCTTAGTTTCATAGATATCCTTATCATATCCGTTTGCAAGACCAATTTCAATTCCACTTATGGCACCGTTGTTATTGAACAGCTTGTCAATGGTCGAGTAGGCAATGTACATTTCAGGCGATGAATAGCCTGACAGGGTTTCTTCCGCCTCATAAACACCGACAACTAGAAGCGATTTCGTTGTGGCACCAAAGGAAACCAGCATTTTTTCACCGACGACATCTGTTGACCCAAATACTTCTTTTGAGAGGTCAGAATCAATTACGATTCGGTCCTTTCTGGACTCAATATCAAAGGCATTTATGAATCTGCCAGATAAAAGGGTCAGGTCCAATGTTTCTTCCGAATCCTCTGATACACCAACAAGAGAGGCCGAAGTGTCGTCGATATTTGCTACCAGGGTAACACTCTCTGAGACCGATGGGGTGATTGTATCTATAGCATCTCCAAAGGACTGCTCAATGAGGTCGATATCTGTCAGTGTCAACTTTTCAGAAGGTGTCAGGCGCGCACGTCTGTCTTCTGTGATCGAGATGAGATTGATCCCAAGAGAATCAAAGTTTTCCAGCATTGCGTCCTGTGTACCATTTCCAATGGAGACGATGGTCACAACCGATGATATGCCTATGATCAGTCCAAGCATGGTCAGCAGCGAACGCATACGGTTGTTCCAAATGGCACTGAGTGCTATTTTAAAGACTTCAATTAGATTCATGTCTGACCTCCGTATCTGTCATCAGCTGGCCATCCTTGAATAGTAGCATGCGTTTTGTTCTTTCAGCCACCTCATCTTCATGGGTTACAATAATAATTGTCTTGCCCTCTTCATTCAGTGTTTCGAATAACTTCAATATATCATCCGTCGAATGGGAATCCAGGTTTCCAGTAGGCTCGTCCGCAAGGATAATTGCTGGATTTGTAGCCAGGGCCCGTGCAACGGCAACCCTTTGCCTTTGTCCACCCGACATTTCGTTGGGTCTATGATTCATACGGTCACCCAGTCCAACTCTGTCTAGGGCTTCAGATGCACGCTGGATACGCTCTTCCTTTGAAAGCCCCATATAGATCATGGGAAGCTCCACATTTTTAAGCGCAGTCAGCTTGGGCAGAAGGTTGAAGGACTGAAACACAAATCCAATCTTCTTATTTCGAATCTGAGCGAGTTCATTTGTCGGAATGTCTTGAATCTGATGCCCGTCAAGCTCATATATGCCATCCGTGCTTTTATCGAGACACCCGAGGATGTTCATCAGAGTCGATTTTCCCGATCCCGAAGGACCCATTATGGAAACAAACTCACCTTCACGTATTTCAAAGTCAATACCGCGCAGGGCCTCAACACAGGTCTCACCCTCGCCATATACCTTACGCAGGTTTTTTACCTTAAGCATGTCAGCACCCCCTATTGTCCTGGTGCGCCGCCACTTGGAGATGCACCGCCTTCTGGAGGCGCTCCGCCACCTTCAGGTCCGCCGCCCATTCCTGGAATCATCAGACCGCCATCTTCCTCATCGGCGCTGGCTGTGAGCTCTGTTTCAACCAGTAGGATCATGCCTTCTTCAAGGTGTTCCGAAATGACTTCAATTTTCAAATCGCCTTCAATACCTGTCTCAACACGGACAAATTGAGCTTCATCGTTATCCCCTTTGACCTTCACAGCGTAACCGGACGGTGTAGAAACCAGCGCATCATATGGTACCAGCAGTGCGTCTTCCTTGCTTTCTACAAGAATATCCAGATTTACCGAGAAATTTGGTTTCAAGTAGGCATCTTCGTCTGTCACATCGATGATGATCGTTACGTAAACTTCAGAACCCGAAATCACACCACTTGGATAGATTTTTTCAACGGTCCCCGTATAGGTCACATCATCATTCCCAAGTGTTGAAATGGAGACTTCCTGTCCAACGGAAATATCGCCTATTTCATACTCACTGATTGAAGCCTCAATCTTCAGGTTATCCATATCCTGAAGTTCGATCATGACTTCCTCTTCCTTAGGAACTTCGCCGACCTCAATATCGATGGCCGTTACGACACCATTGATTGGGGCGATAATCTGCAGATTTTCAAGGTCCTGCTGCAGACTTTCCAATTTGATATTCTCAACTTGAAGTTCCATTTCAAGAATGCTGTATTCTGCCGAATAATCATAGCTATCGTAGGTTGATTTCGCACTTTCATAGGAAATGACTGCACTGTTGTAAGATTCCTCCGACTGCTCCAGATCGCTCTGGCTTATGGCGCCATTTTCAAAGAGCACCTGATTGCTCTCATAGCTTTGCTTTGCATTATCAAGCGCTACCTTTGAACTTTCATAGGACAATCTTGTCGTTGTCCCCTTATCGGCTGTCAGGGCCACCAGCTGTCGGTTCAAGTTTGCAATTACTCTTTGCTGGTCCAGAATTTCTGACTCAACATCGATTGGATTCATTTCAGCCAGAACCTGCCCTGCTTCAACCTTGTCGCCAATTTCCACATATATTGCTGTAACTTCGCTTTCAACATCTCCAAGAAGCTGTGCCGTCGTTTCAGACACAACAGACCCCGATGTCGAAAGCACACTGCTGATGGATTCCTTTTCAATCGTGTACTCTTCCACACTCAGCGTCGCTGCAGCCACCTCATCCTTCTTGAGATATGTAACACCTGCAAAGACGACACAGCCTGCCAGTGCCAGAATTCCAGCACGCTTGATCCACTTGCTTCCTATATTTTTAACTTTCATAACCTGCCTCCTTAGTATTCTTCTTAAGATGACTATACACAGGAGACTTGAACCTCTGTTTGAAAAATGTTTAAATCTTCTTTAACTTTTCTGCCAAAAGTGTTTAGATTTCTGGAAAACGACTGGTTTATGCAATTATGCCGCCCGCCTTCCCCGCTTTCCATCCGCTTTAATATGCCAGCTTCTGTAAATGAAGGCAATTCCCCCAATCAGTCTGAACAAAGCCGTCATGTAGAGGGCGAACACAATACTCCTGCTCTGCATGAAGTAATGGCCCAGCATAGGCGCAAAGGCAAGAGAAAGGTTTATAAAGGTATTGTAGAATCCCATATAGACAATTCTTTCGTCTTCGGGGATGACTTCAAGCAGGCCGCTCAGAAGCACCGTCAAGGTTCCCGATGTGAAGAAGCCCGTGAGAGCCGCTACCATGGTCATGACAACAAGGTTCTTCGAAACAATATACAAAAGCGGTGTGAAAGCCATGCCGATTGTGCAAATTGCTGTAACTGTCGGGTTTCCAATTTTCTCAATGTAGCGCGGCCATATTTTATGACCCGCAATCATAGTAATGAAGGACCCCATATTGATGATGGCAAGCCATAGCTCGTCTGCCCCTAAGTCCTTAATCATGTATATTGAAAACAGCGGCCAGCCCATTTGCCAGCCAAAATGGAAAAGCAGTGAGCAGATCATAAAGAAGGCAAAAGGCCGATTTCTGAAAATGCCTCTGAATGACCTTTTCCAGTCTGGAATTTCACGTCTTGTCGTCTTAGGCGCTTTCAATCGTCCGAAGACAAACAATTCCAAAATACCAGCTGCAAAACTCAAAATAAAAAAGAGCTGATAAATCAGCATGCGCTCCGATTCTGTCCTTGGAAGCTTCGAAAGAATAAGTCCTGTCACCATGGTAACCACCATAACAGCATATACGCCGTACTGATTGGAAAGACCGATGGCACGGGCACGCTTATCCTTATCAAACACATCGCCTACAAAGCCCTGATACCCTGAAAGATAGACTGCCATAGGGGCGCTCATTACCGCATATAATACAATAAAGACCATTGGCTGCAGTTCCGGTCTTATAAACGGAACCGCTGCAAAGGCAAGTATGAGAAAGCGGCTTACAAAAATGGTCTTCTGGATTGCCCGCTTACGGTCTTCCTGTCGGTTCAGCCAGAGTGCACCTATAAAGACTGTGGGAAACATGGTAAAACCAGGAAGCGCATTAAACAGGGATATATGAAAATTGCTCCCCCCTATTCGCTCAAGAAATTTGACCGCATATGGCTTATATAGCCGTTCCATAATTTGAAAGAGTATGCCATACCACACAAAGACCTTAATGTTTTCATTGAAATGCTCTTTTGATTTCATGACGCCCTCCACGCAAGGATTTCACCTATATGAGAAATTATTTCGGTATCCTAATTAATATACTCCGACTTATGTGAAAGTTCAACTATTTCTCGTGATATTCTGTCATTAAATATATGGATACTGTGAACAAAATGAAAACTCCAGGGACGGTACTTGACTTTTTGTTTTCTTTTGTATATTATGGACTCATAAAAGAGATGAAAGGCGTGGTCGTATGGCTCGCAAAGCTAGAGAAAAAAATCTATTCGGTACCTATCTCATACAGCAGTATGGCGGTGGATGCAGAAGCCTCTTCACAAATGATGAGGACCGGTTGCGGTTCATAGAAATCGTAAAAAAGGCAAAGCATAAGTTTGGTTTTAAACTCTATGCATACTGCCTGGCAAATCCAGATGCATATGAGCTTCTTATTTATGACAACGGCAGTGATATCTCTAAAATAATGAAAAGCATCAATATATCCTACGGCATGTATGCTACCTGTGAAGGTAAACTTTTTAAAGACAGATATAGAAGCACCCTCATTGAAGACTTTCCCAAGCTTCTTCAAACCACGCAGTCTGTCAACAAAGACGAGCCCGATCCCTGGAGCAGCTACTGTGTCTATTCTGATATATCAAAAGATCCCTTTGACATTATCGATATTGAAGACCTCCTGCACTTCGCTGGTGAAGACTTCGAAGTCGCAAAGGCCGCTCTTGTAAAATATCTGGAAAATGACGGATCTGAAATCTTATGCGACAGCACCATCACCTTCTGTGAAGATGATCGGAATTGTATGACCTGCAAGGATCAGGCACAGAAGAAATTGGCACAAGTTGCTTATGAAATGGGACTCACTGTTCCACAGTTACTCAAAGACAAACCGCGGCGCAATGCGCTGATCAAACAGTTCAGACGCGATTCCACCCTATCGCTTAAGGCGCTTGGGGATCTGTTCGGAGGACTTTCCGAGTCGTCTGTCTGCAAGATCCTTAACCAGGACTAAGCCAGCACTACCGCCCTGAGGCTCTAAAACATACTGGCGAAGACCCTAAACAGCAAGATAAATGGTCAAATTTTAAGGAAATGGTCACTGTCAATTCAGTGACCATAGCTAAATCCAATAATTCAAGTTTCGTCCCTAACATCAGTCAAAATGATTGAATAGATAATATTTGGGAATACCCAATGATATAAACAAGATAGACGAGGTGATTGCATGTTCGACTTAAATATTTCAGGCCAGTTTTCAGAAAAGAAAACATCAGAGCCAAAATCAGATTTTACTTATGACGTTATTGTAATTGGAGGCGGTCCGGCAGGCTTGAACGCTGCACTCTACGCCAAGCGTAAGGGCCTTGAAACCGCGCTTATTGCAGAAAAGCTTGGTGGTCAGGTTCTGGATACCTCTACGGTTGAAAACTATCTGGGGTTTGAGGAAATCAGCGGTGAAGCCCTGATGGACAATTTCAGAAAGCATGTTACCGGTCTTGATATCCCAATAAAGAAAGAAGCCCGTGTAAACCGTGTTGAGGAAGGCAAAATCAAGACCCTATACCTCAACTCTGGTGAAACTTATCAGACCAAGTCCCTTATTATCGCTACAGGCAGTCGGCCTAGACAGCTTGGCGTTCCCGGGGAAAATGAATATCGCGGCAAGGGTGTCGCGTACTGTGCCATCTGTGACGGCCCATTTTTTACTGATTTGAAAGTCATCGTCGCTGGCGGCGGAAACTCAGCCGTTGAAGCAGCGATTGATCTTTCCAAAATCGCAAGTGAAGTTGTCCTGGTTCACAGGAGTGAATTCCGGGCAGATCAGATTCTGGTTGACAGACTGAAAAGCATTCCAAACATTAACGTCCATCTGCAGACACAGATTCTGGAGGTCGGTGGTCAAGCACTCATGACCCACGTTCGTGCACTGGACAAGACTGCCAATAAGGAAATAACCATTGAAGCAAATGGTCTATTTGTTGAAATAGGCTATCTTCCAAACAGCAAGACCTTCGAAGGTCTTGTGGACATGACCGGCTCTGGCGAAATCATTATCAACGACAAGACTGAAACGAGTATTCCAGGCATATATGCAGCTGGCGATGTTGCAACAGTACCCTACAAGCAAATCATCATTGCCGCCAGTGAAGGTGCCAAGGCTGCGCTCACTGCAAATGACTACGTAAACAAACTTGATATATAAGCTAACGGCATTTCAAAGTCAAACAACCCGTATACAAGAGGAGGATTACCATGGCTCTACTTAACAACGAAATGAAAGAACAACTGAAAGACATTCTTAGCCAAATGAAAGATGAAGTTACTGTTGCACTCTTTACGACTGAGCAGCAGTGTGAAACTTGCAAGGATACAAAAGCCTTTATGGAAGAGGTTGCCGAAGTCGGCGAAAAGATCAAACTGGAACATTATGATATTGCCGTAGATGATGCCAAGGCAGCAGAGCTGAACGTTTCACTTACACCGTCCATCGTACTGCTCGATAAGAATGGAAAAAACAATGGTATTCAGTTTAATGGCATCCCTGCTGGTCACGAAATCAACTCCTTCATTACTGGACTTATTGAAGTCAGTGGTGCAGGCGAGGAACTTCCTGAAAGCTTCATGGCACGACTGGCAAAGGTCAATAAGCCTGTTCATATTAAAGTCTTTGTCACACTCGGTTGCCCACACTGCCCTGGTGCTGTGTCTAAAGCGCATAAACTTGCCCTTGAGAATGAATTTATTACTGCTGAAATGATTGAAGCTCAAACTTTCTTTGACGAATCCAACAAATACAATGTTAGCGGCGTACCAAAGATCGTCATCAACGAAGAGCATGACCTTGTTGGCAATCAGCCAATTGAAAGCTTCATGGATGTCATTGAATCGCTCTAAGACGTCTGCCTGGTAACATGAAAAATCAATGTGTCTTATGACAAAAAGGACCGTGAACACAGCATCTATACAGATGTCCGTTCACGGTCCTAATTTATTCAATATCTGACTTAACCAGATTCATATCTTTACTTAAAATGAACTATTGTTTCCGATTTGCAGCATTTACTCTTATCTGTGCACCCACCACTGCATGCGCAGGTATTGTTCTTCATATCATTTCGCATGCGTTTGAATGCCCAGAGGAATATGCCGCCAAAGGCTAAACCTACAACCAATGTTCCCATATTAAGCACCTGCTTTCACAGTATTGTCATCTGCCTCTTCAGAAGCGGCAGTCTTGATTGAGTAAGCGACAAAAGTCACAATTGCAGCCAGTACGACGATAGCTGGAACAAAGCCTGCACCAGGCTTACCATAAACCAGAAGTGAACCAATTTGTGATACCAGCATAGCAATTACATAACCCACACCAAGCTGGAAGCCTACAGCCTTGAACAGCCATTTCTTTGAGCCCATTTCCGAATTCATCGCGCCAATTGCAGCAAAACACGGTGGTGTGAAAAGGTTGAATGCAAGATAGGCCATTGCTGTCACCGGTGTGAAGAACTCTGTCAGCGTGCCGCCCGGCAGATGGAGTGCTTCCTCAGAAGTCGCTGCAAGGACAACAGCCAGTGTCGCTACAACATTTTCTTTTGCAATGAAGCCTGTCAGTGCCGCAGCACCAAGCTGCCATCCAATGAAACCAAGCGGCAGTAGGAATGGAGCTATGCCATTTCCGATTGTTGCAAGAATACTCATGCCTGCATCTTCAACAGGCTGAAGCGACCAGCTGTATGTTTGTGCAAACCAAACCAAGGTGTTGCACACAAGAATAATTGTCGAGGCCTTATAGATGAAGGCTTTCGCGTGCTTGATCATCTGCTTGAAAGCGTGCTTGAAGCTTGGAATCTTGTATTCTGGAAGCTCCAGAATGAATGACGATGTATTTTCCCATACAAACATCTTCTTAAGAAGCAAACCACTTAGGATGATTACTGCGATTGCAGCAACATAGACCGCTGGTCCAACCCATGTTGAAGTTGGGAAGAACACGGCTGCAAACAAGGCAATAATCGGTAGTTTAGCGCCACATGGAACGAAAGGTGTCAAAATTGTTGTCATGCGTCGTTCATTGATATCTTCAATTGTACGTGTTGCCATTACACCAGGAATCGCACAACCAGATCCGACGATCATGGGAATGATTGACTTTCCGGAAAGTCCAATCTTTTTGAAATATCTGTCCATGATGACTGCAACACGCGCCATGTATCCACTGTCTTCAAGAAGTGCAAGACAGAAGAAGAGAATCATTATTAGGGGCAGGAAGCCAAGTACAGCACCCACACCGCCAATAGCACCATCAATGATCAGAGCTTGCAGCAGCGGTGCGACACCCATACCTTCAAGAAACTGTGTTGTCGCTCCAGGAATGATTTCTCCAAAGAGTGTTTCATTCACATAGCCAGACAGGTAGCCTCCAAGACCCTCAATGGAGAATGAGAACACGCCCCACATTACAAGGAAGAAAATAGGAAGGCCAAGCCATTTATGTGCGACAACCTGGTCAATTTTATCCGATAGGGTAATCTGACTCATATCACGCTTTTTAATGGTTGCAGCGCTTGCAACAGATTCGACATAACGCTGTCTTGCCTTTGCTTCATCTTCTGTGTTTTTGCCTGTGAAATCCGGCGCCGCCTGCCCCTTTGCCGACGTGCCTATTTCAACAGCCTTACTCAGAAGCGCTTCAAGGCCCGATTGCGAGGTAGCCGTTGTGAGCACCACGGGTGCCTTAAGCTTTTGCTCAAGTACATATGTGTCAATTTCATCCCCGTGCTTTTCAAGAATGTCGTTCTTATTTAATGCGATGATGACTGGAATATCCAGTTCCATCAGCTGAGATGTAAAGTACAGGCTTCGGCTCATGTTGGTCGCATCAACAATGTTTATGATGACATCTGGCTTTTCTCCTGTAACATAGTCTCGTGTAATGACTTCTTCACCGGTATGCGGCTCAATTGAGTAAGCGCCTGGCAAGTCTACAATTCTCACCGCATCGTTATTCGGTCTGAACTTGCTTCGTAAATCCGCCTCTTTTTTCTCAACTGTTACACCTGGCCAGTTGCCTACATATTCCGTTTTGCCTGTAATCGCATTAAATAGCGTCGTCTTACCCGAATTCGGGTTGCCTGCCAAAGCAATTTTCATGATGAACCCCCTTGAATGATCCACTTTATAAGTTCGATAAAAACAATAAAATCTCTTGACGCATGTAATGATAATCATTATCACCGTAAGTTAAAAATAAAATGCTGTTGTTCACAGCACTTATAATACGTTAAGGTCTCAGAATACTCGTCCTGATTAGCTGTTTAATATGATGGATTTTGCCATACCCTCATCGATGGCATAGCGACCGTCCTTGACGTTAATCACAAAGTTACCTGCAAGCTTAGAAATCAAGGTGATCTGCTCACCTTCGTAACATCCTAGCGTAAAGAGAAACTTCTTTGTTTTTTCCTTACCCGTAATCTCTTTTATGATTGCAGTTTGTCCAATTTTCGCTTTTGACAGCATCATCACATCACCTATCCCTCAGTTATAACTGATAATTAATCTCACTCTTACATTGATAAAGATTATCATGTTCATGTAAGTCTGTCAACACCTTAACAAAAACTTTTTCTTGCTCATCCAAGTATTGTCATTGTATTGCCGTTTGCAGGCAGTCTGATCTTTGTCGACTTAATTTAAACGTACATAAAAAGAGGGTGCTGCACCAGCAACACCCTCTTTAAATGATTACTCAATTATTCCTGTTTTCAATTACTGAACGATTTCAAAGCCTTTGTTAGACCATCCAAGCGGTGCGTTTGGAGCCATGCCCATGCCACCGTTTAGAGAAACAGCATCAACGCCAAGAAGTCTTAGAGCTGCAACTGTCTGACCAGCAGTTTGTCCTGTGTAGCAGTATACAACAACCGGCTTGTCTTTAGGAAGTGCGTCGAAACCACTTTCCATACCAGCACCCCAAGGTAGGTTCTCTGCACCTTGAATGTGACCAGCAGCATAATCGTCAGCGCTTCTGATTGATAGAAGGTAGAAATCTTCACCCGCTTCGATCATAGCTTTCAGATTGTCTTCAGAAACCTTGTAGTTCTTGAATTTTGTATCAGCAACGTCAGCCAGACCTGTATAATATGCGTCTAGAGCTGCTTGAACTGCTTCGTCAATTACAGTGATATCTTCAGTAACAACTGTTGCTTCAGTGCTAAGTACTTCATCTACGCCTTCAACCTTAGAGATACCGAAGTTGAAACCAAGATTTACACTGCGTGCGTCAAAACCAGCTACATTAAGTGTATGTACTGTTTGACCAGCTGTTTGACCAGAGTAGCAGTATACGAATAGTGGCTTGTCCTGAGGCAGTTTTGATAGAACTTCGCTGATTGCTGGACCCCAAGGTGCATTGATAGCGCCCTCAACATGGCCCTTTTCGTAGTCAGCAGCACTTCTAATATCAAGTACTGTCATATCTTCGCCAGCTTTCACCATATCGATGAAATCAGCTTGACCGATCTTGTAGATATGTGCAGGCATACCAGCAAAGTAATCTTTTACTTTTGAATCCAGTGAAGCTGCAACCGTCTCATAACCTTTGTTAGCCCAACCGATTGGTGCATTTGAAGGCATGCCCATACCGCCATTTAGCGATACAGCATCAACGCCTAGAAGACGTAGGCCCGCAACTGTCTGACCAGCGGTTTGACCTGTGTAGCAGTATACGACTACTGGCTTGTCCTTTGGTAGCGCATCGAAGCCAAGCTCCATGCCAGCACCCCAAGGTAGGTTTACAGCGCCTTCGATATGGCCTTCTGCATATGCATCAGCACCTCTTACAGATAGAAGATAGAAATCTTCATTTGCTTCGATCATTGCTTTCAGATTATCTTCAGAAATCTTGTAGTTTTTGAATTGAGTATCCGCAACGTCTGCAAGACCTGCATAGTACGCGTCTAGAGCCGTTTGGATTTCTGGTGCGATTTCAGTGATATCTTCAGTCACGACTGTTGCTTCTGTTGAAAGAACCTCATCAACACCTTCAACTTTTGAGATGCCAAAATTGAAGCCCAGGTTTACGCTGCGTGCGTCAAATCCTGCAACATTCAGTGTATGTACGGCTTGACCAGCTGTTTGACCAGAGTAGCAGTATACGAAAAGCGGCTTGTCTGCTGGGAGCTTCGACAGTACTTCTGATACTGCTGGGCCCCAAGGCGCATTGATTGCACCTTCAACGTGTCCTTTTTCATAATCTGCTGCACTTCTGATATCAAGCACAGTCATGTCTTCGCCAGCCTTCACCATGTCGATGAAGTCAGCTTGACCGATTTTGTAAATATGACTTGGCATATTTGCGTAATATGCCTTAACCGTTTCTTCAAGTGATACGGCAGCAGGCGCTTCGGAAGCAGGTTCCTCTGCAGGTGCTTCTTCTGCTGTTTCAGCAGGTGCCTCAGTCTGAACTTCCATTGATGTTTCCTGTACTTGTGGTTCGCTAGAGCATCCAGTGAAGCTCATCGCCAGCGCTAGTACAAGGACCGCCGCCAACCAGTTAGAATACTTTTTCATTTTACTCCCCCTCCGTTATTATGATGCATCCTGTGATGTTGGAGCAACAGTAGGCGTCGCCTCTTCAGAAGGCATACCCTGATTCTCCCACTCAAGCCATGCACCATCATAAACCTTTACATTTTTTGTCATAATAGACAAAACAGTGTCATTGTTTGAGATACCCTGCTCGTAATTCTCTGCATCTCTAGCATCGATTACGATAGCATTTTCTAATTCGATTCATAATATTTTCGCCTAGTTTCATTACCATTTTCAACTATTGTTCTGGCACCACATCAAATGTAACCAAAAGCAAATTGTAAAGTGTAAAGTGGCATCAATATTGTTAAGTGGTTGACAATCTGTCGCAAGACTATCCCCTCATTTGAATCTCTACTCTATTATAATTTCATATTCCCCCTTTGGGGTATTGGGAAACATAATACTGTATTGATATTTCTTAAAGCACCTCTAAACGCCTAGAAATCAATGTCTGCTATTCTTCTAGATATAGACAGAGTTCAATTGGCAGTGCATATAAGACTCACAAACTTCCATCACAAGCTTGTGATTTTATACAATGTCATCGTCAACATATTGTCAATATCGACTTACACATTTTCCCCGCTTAAACAAGATGTCCTGATGGTTTAGATTGCAATAGACCTGTCAGATAGCTTATGTCAAGATACGCATAATTTCACGGTGCATCTCGTTTTCACTATCAAAATCTGCCTTTTTCAAGGTTGTGCATACGCCGTCAGCATCTATCACAAGCACCTGCGTTGCCATTTTCACCGCCTCACTTACATCATGGGTTATGAAAAGAACCGTCATTGCATGCTTTTCCTTAAGCGCACTCAAGAGCAGCTGCAGGCGTTCACGTGTGAATCCGTCAAGACTGCCAAAGGGCTCATCCATTAAGAGCAGCTCTGGTGTCTTAAGCATAGCACGCGCAATGGCCACCCTCTGACGCATACCGCCTGACAGATGACAGGGATATTTGTTCAGATGGTCTCCAAGACCCACTTCTTCAAGCAGGATTTTACTCTTTTCATAGAGTTCTGCTTTTTCAAACACCATGTCCTTGGAATGACCTATAACCGTTAGATTACCGATGGCTGTTTTCCAGGGCAAAAGCTGTTCAAGACTTTGGAAGACTATCCCCATATTTGAACCGCATCTGTTTTCGAAGACACCGGAGTGGACGCTTGGTTTTGCAGCGTTGAGATCCATATCTCCAATTAATCTTAATAGCGTGCTCTTACCTATTCCAGTCGGTCCGACAACACTTACAAAATCGCCTTTCTCTATACTCAAGTTCAAGTTTCGCAGAACTGGCGCTTCATAGCCTACTGCACAATTTTCAAATGTAATGAGCAGATGCTTCATTCAATCATCCCCCACTTTCTCAGGGTGATGTTCTCAATGAAGTCAAAAATACCCTTTTCAACGACCAGGCCTATTCCAATAACAACAACAAGACCTGCAAACATGCCTGCTGTATCCATGAACACACGGTTCTTGAAAATAAACCAGCCAAGTCCGCCCCCGGAACCAATAGCGCCAAACACCATTTCAGCGCCAATCAAAGCCCGCCAAGCCCTAGCCCACCCGGTTCTTAGACCAGACAATAAATATGGAAGGACTGCCGGCAAGGTTATATGGATCCACTTTCCAATCCCTTCAATTCTGAAACCGCGCGCCACCTGAACGTAGATGGACGGAATGTTCCTAACACCTGCAGTCATATTGGTGTATAGGGGCCAAAGAACCGAATGGATAATGACTGCCACAATGGACGTCTGTCCAATTCCAAGCCAAATCATAAAAACTGGCAGAATTGCGATCCCAGGAAGGGGATGAAAAAGCGCGCACAGGGTGCTAAAAACATCGTCAAAGGCTTTCCACCGATTTGAAAGGATCAGCATGACCATGGTAAGGCCCAGTGCACCGAAGAGTCCATAAAGAACCACCTTTAATGATCTGAGAATCTGTCCGACAAGGGCCTCCTGGGCAATCCCCCGAGCAAGTCTCTTTAGGACAGCGTACGGCGCGGGAAGGACCAGTGGCGAGTATAGGCCTGATTCAGCTGTGATATGCCAAATGACTATTAGAATAAGGGTTATTAAAATGCCTTTTTTAAATGACGCTGACATATTCTCACCTCGTCTACTTGGAATAAACAACGGGTAGTTCTTTGATACCCTCCGTCAGATAGGCTTCATCCACCATGAAATCAATGAAGGTCTCCAGGCCTTCAACTTCAGGTGTGTAGACCATATCGTTCACGTAAATATAGCTTCTAAGCTTTTCCTTTTCGATTCCATATTGCTGAGAGAGGATGTCAAGTGTCTCTTCTGGATGTTCCTCAATGAATGCCATCGCGTCAGAAAGGGCCAGCCTTACAGCCTCGATAACTTCAGGGCTCGACTCCATACCATCACGCATGGCACCCACGATGAAGGTAAATGGGCCACCAAAGGCTTCATCTCCCGATATCACTTCATGCATGCCGCCTTCCTTTTCTGTGAATATGTAGGGTGGCGATGTAAAGTGCATGGTGATTTCCGAATCTGACATCAGCATCTGCACACCATCGGGGTGCTTCATACTTACAAGCTGATTGTCAAAATATACTGCGCTCCCCAGCTGTCGTTTTGCAGCCATCGAAAGCAGAATATGCTGTATGCTGCCAGGCTGAGGCAGGGCAATTCTATCGGTTTCAGAAATATCAGAGAGGCTTTGAATCTCTGGGTTTGAAGTCATGAGGCCAAGCGGCGCACGTGAAAGCCCAGTGAAGATTTTCCATTCCATACCATTGTCAGCACCAATGAGAAAGGGGGGGATGCCCATGAATCCCACATCCAGCTCATCGGAAAGAATCGCTTCACGTATGGCTGCCGTATTTGCAAGCTGGACCCACTCCACAGTCAAATCAGGCGCATGCTTTTTAAGAAGGTCCTGATTTTCCATTATTGTCAGAGGGGCATAGGCCAGTCCGAACTGCTTTGCGATTTTCAGGTTCATCTGTCCAGTCTCATCACTGGCGCTCTGGCAACCTGCAAGCAATACGGCCAGGCATACCGTCATCAGCAGCCCCAGCGCTATTCTTCCTCTCTTGTTTTTAAACGATGCCACAAATGCATTCTTCATTTATCGATTCCCCCTGATGCCACGTCGAGCCAAGTTTTCACCGCATGTGCCGACAATCTCTAAAGTGTCAAAAAAACGACCAATCCGCTCAACAACCTGATTTTCATTTTCTGCATAAATCAGCCCAAAGCCCGCTCTCGCCGACGCATTCTCTGTTTCAGGAATACTGTCTCCAGGCTGAAAATGGACTCTAAAATCTGCCACACCTTCAAGCGCAGTCATAGCCTCTTTTGAAGAAACCTGACGAACGCTTCCCGGACTGGCGAAAAACAACTGAACGCTGACGCACTTGTCATTTTTCATAAAGTCATATTCCGAAAGCACTTCTGTTGAGACCTTTTTACCCACTGCAAGATCCAACTGCGCGTCGAGTATGTCAAATCCGGTTATTTTCGGAATGAACTGATCTTCATATGCCCCACCGATCCTGCATGCAATTTCATTGGCAACCATACCTTCATCCCCTATTAGGAACTGAAAGTAGATGGGACCATTATGGATTTCAAAGGCTTTCACGATTTCTTCGGTTAGCTTTCGCGCTCTTTCTCCATACTTAGGTGTATGAATAGATGGATGTTCATGTGAAACACATACACCAATCTTGCTTTCATCTGAAAAAGTGACACGATCGGTCATGGTCAAAATAATGGTCTGCCCATTATCTACCCATCCACTTACCGTGACTTCCTGATTCTCATAATATCTTTCAAGAAGGGCGTCACCCGTCTTTGAGTATTTCAATGTATGGGGCAGCTTCTCCAATACCTCTTCCTTGGAATAGACTTTGAAAATACCACGCTGACCCTGTGAATCTACAGGTTTAAGCACCGCTGGAAAGGAAAAATCTTTCACACTTTGGGGCTCAAAGCCACCGTCGACCAGCATATATGGCACGGATGGAATCGCATTCTCAGTAAATATTTTTTTCATATGCTTCTTGTTGGTAACTGCCAGCGCAGTCTCTGGACTCACTGCAGTCGGAAGGTGGAGTGTTTCACACACACGCGCAGCCGTAAGAACCGGTTGATCTGTGCCGACTGTTAAAACAGCCTCCACATTATGGTGTCTTGCCTGCTCAAGGGTCTCCTCATATGAAAAGGTGTCTGCCTTTGCTGTGAATGTAGCAAGTGCCTTGCCAGGTGAATCCTCCAGATAGTCACTGACAACAACCTGATCGCCCCGCTCGATTATCCGGTTAATTGCACATAGCTGATTGGTTCCGCCGCCCAGCATCATAATTTTCATTACTATTCACTCCTTGCACCTTGCCGCCGATTTCTTCAGCCACTTCAAAACACGGCACTTTCTTTTTGAAATACGCTCTATACAGCTTCCTAAATGGACCATAATTGAGTACAAGTCCACCATACAGCCTGACCAGCTTCACAAGGCTATAATTAGACTTCCCTTCAGCCCTTGGAATAAAAGGAATGGTCAAGTTTTCCACACCACTGCATTTTTCAAGCAGAAGACAGGACAAATAAATGAATCCAAACTCCTTTTCAACAACCTGCATACTCAGGGATTTTTTAAAGACCCTGAAGCTGCTTACGCGTTTTCCCTTTAAAACCTTATAGCGCTTCCTGAAAAAACGCGCAGTCAATTTGGAGCCAATCTGCCTGTGCTGTTCATATTTTCGCCCTACAGTCACGCCATAAACCAGGTCAACGTCTTCGGAAAGCTTTGAAATCATGGCTGGTACCAGCTCAGGCTCATGCTGTAGATCATCATCCAGTGTAACGATAATTTCTCCCATAGCCAGATGCATGCCGCAATAAGTGGCATTCTGCTGTCCAGCATTGAATTTAAGCCGAACCCCTCGAACAAATTCCCTTGTGTCTGCAAGCCTTTTAATATCATCAAAGACCTCGCCGCCGCTACAGTCATCGACAAAAATTATCTCAAAATCGCCTAAAGGATAGACTCTTTTAAATGTCGCTTCAACACGGGTGCAAAGTGCATCGAGACTGCGTCCATGCCCATAAACCGGAACGATTACTGAAATCATACTGTTCCCTCCATGGCATATTCTATGGAAGCTTTTGCCCCATTGATAATATACGTCGTTTCAGACTCTGTTAATTTCGTATGAAGCGGCAGGCGGTACAAGCGCTCAAAGAGATCAAACTCATTGGTAAACACATCGGGTGCATAGCCAAGGTCCGAACCCATTTTCGAGACATGAAGCGGTACGAAATGCTGACGAACAGGAATTTCATATGCATCCATTTTTTCCTTGAAGCGCAGCCCCATCGCAGGCGTCTTGAAGCAGATATAAAAAATATGGCCATTTGAGATGCCAATAGGCTCAGTGCGCTCTTCTTCAAGGGCATACTCACCCCCAAAGCCCTTAAAAATTCTCAGGTTTTCAGAACAGTACGGCATAAATGCCTGCACGTACTTTCCAACGATTTCCCGACGCCTGTCAAAACGCCTGTCATGAGACTCCAGCTGCGCTTTTAGAAGGGCCATCAAAATATCTGAAGGCACATAACTGGAACCAGCCCCCCGCCATTCATACGTTGCCTGTTCACCTCTAAGAAAGGCCATTCTGTCTGTACCTTTTTCAAGAAAGCGTTCTGCCAGTCGAACGGTATCTTTATTGCCCTGAGAAATATGCGCCTCTGAAATAATAAGTGCCCCGCCTTCTCCGGCAACATCATTTTTTGTTCCATGAAAACTGAGACAGCCAAAATCACCGAAGGTTCCCAGAGGCTTTCCCTTGTAAAGGGATCCAAATGCCTGTGCAGCATCCTCAATCAAAATAAGCTTCTTGCGCCTGCATATTTCAACAATTCTGTCCATGTCATGACAAATGCCCGCATAGTGAACAACCATTACCGCTTTGGTACGTGAAGTTACATGTTTCCTGATTATATCTGAGGAAAGACATAGGGTCTCTTCATCAACTGGAAGCAGGATTGGCGTCGCACCAGCTAGAAGTACGGCATTTGCTGTTGAAGGAAATGTATAACTCGGTACAAGTACTTCATCTCCCACGGTCAAATCCGACAGACGCATTGCCATTTCAAGAGCATGTGTACCTGATGTGGTCATATACACATGGGGACACGCCAGCTTTCGCTTTAGCTCAGACTCAACAGCCTGCGTGTATTTTCCCCGGCCTGCAGTACTCCCGCTTCGCAGTGCTTCCAGAACGTATTTTTCTTCTTTCTCAGAAATTTCTATCTCATGAAATTTCATATCCTTCACCTTCTTACTCGTAAAAGAACGTTTTCCACTTCCCCTTTTTTCTGTTATACTGTGACCACAGACAAGTGATAAGAGGAGGTCGTATCCTTGATAAAATTAGAATGCTTTGGTGAGTTTTGTCCCATACCACTGCTGAAAATACAGAGACAGCTCAAAAAAATGGCATCTGGAGAATCTTTTCTCACCGTGACTGATCACAGCTGTGTCGTCGAATCCATTGAAGACTTCCTTAGAAAGGGCAATTCAACCTACGATATCGAGGAAGTCATGAATGGTGTTTGGGAAATCACAATAACAAAAAAATAAGCTGAAAAATTCTTATATAACATATTGCAAGCAGACTGCATGAGCAGTCTGCTTTTCATACGGTTCGGCCATTCGATCCTATAACAGCCATCTGTCTAACAGAATCCTTCCTTGCCAATTTCTATGAGTGTTTCAATAGATTCGCGAACCGATGCGCTAATCTTATTTAGTGGTTTGCTGGCAAGATAGATATCATAATCCATGTTAAGCCCCTCTACCTCGATAAGCTTGTATCTTCTTTCATAGAGCTCGCGCTTCACTGCCGTATACGGAAGGAATGATACACCATAGTTGTTTTCAATAGATGCTTTTACTGCAGAAATGGAGTCTACATCAAAAATGATATTGAGGTCTTCAAAACCCATACCTGCCTGAAGAAGTTCTCTTCCAAGACAAGTGTTAATGTTGTCGATATTCTTTAATGTAACGAACTCATACCTCTTAAGGTCATGGAAATGTATGTTGTCCGGAATATCATAATTAAACGCCGAGACCAGAACGACTTTTTCCATTCCAACCTTGTGTACGTACAGGCTCTTGTCCTTTGGTGGGCCACTTAAGAAACCAACATCGCATATGTCGTTGAGAATATCACGGATGGTGTTGTCATTGCTGCTGGATATCAACTCATATTTATGATTTGGAAACTGTTTCTTCACTTTATAGAGTATGCAGGGTAGAGAGTAGTTTACCAAACTCCAGGTTGCATTGATTCTTACCGTATCCATTTTCTTTTCAAGTCTGTCCATTTCCTGAATCATCTTTTCATAATTTAAAATGATATTTTCAGAATATTTCAATACAATTTCTCCCATTTCTGTAGGGAAAACACCTTTATTGGATCGATTGAGCAGCTTGTGTCCTAGTGCATCCTCAATTCTATTGATCATCTGGCTGAGTGCCGACTGCGAAATATGTGCTCGGTTCGCTACTTTTGATATACTTTTCGCTTCCACAACTCTTTGAAAAAGTTCTAACGAATCGATATTCATACCGTTCCTCCTCGCTAATTCTAGCGTTTAAATGATACTGAATCAATATTAATAATGCTTATATCAGACTTTCATCCAAATATTTACAATCGTTGTTTTTCAATCTTTCACATACATTCTATATAATTTGCGCACAAAATGGCAATAAGTTTTATTGATATTACTTCAAGTTTATGAATGTTTAAATCGACTTACATAATGGTACAATTAAGTAGAATTTGTTAAATATCTGTCAAAATAATCAGAATATATTTGCACAAGAAAATAAACGAGGTGATATAAATGTCCGAACCAACCACGCGTTCGTCTACACCACGAAAATCCAGCAGTTCTGTAAGAGCACGTAAACCTAAGAAAAATCAGATTCCACTTGGATTTTTGCTAGGACTGGTTTTTGCAGGAATCGGTGTTGCACTGGCAGCAAAATCAGCCATGCTTGGATTCTTTTGGATTACAGGTATTTCATTCGGATTCATTCTTCAGAAAGCTCGATTCTGCTTCACGGCATCCATGCGTGACCCATATCTGACAGGCAGCACAAGTCTGTCACGTGCAGTACTGATTGCCCTAGCTCTGACAACACTCGGTTTCACAGCTATCAAATATGGTTACTTTGCCAACGGGCTTCCGATTCCTGGAATGAGCTATGTTTCACCCATTAGTCTTGCAACTGTCCTCGGCGGATTCATGTTCGGTATTGGTATGGTCATCGCAGGCGGTTGTGCATCTGGTACACTAATGCGTGTTGGTGAAGGATTCATTATGAATATCATTGCCCTGGTGTTCTTTATCATCGGATCTCTATGGGCCGCACATGATTTGGAATTCTGGGAGTACAATTTCATTTCAAAAGGCAAATCAATATTCCTTCCTGACATATTGGGTTGGTTTGGTGCGATAGCAGTACAACTTGCTGTAATAGGACTTCTATATGTTGCTGCTCTTAAATACGAACAGAAAAGAACGGAGATATGAATTATGAAAGAAGTCGTTCTAGATTGTTTCGGCGCAGCATGCCCATTACCGCTTGTAAAAGCTCAAACTGCAATTAAGAAATTGGAATCAGGCGATATTCTAATTGTTCAGATTGATCACAGCTGTGCAATGAAAAATCTGCCTGAGTGGGCACGTAAAAATGGTTACAACGTTGAAGTCGAAGAAGTTGATGACGGCGAATGGGCAGTTATCATCGAAAAATAATATACATTGAACACCGAATTACAATTTAGGAGGTGCTGTTTTGGAATTTAAAGAGTTTTTCAACAAACTTCGAGACAACGAGATATACAAGCTTTGGTTTAAATCACCACTTACATATGTTGGCGGCGCCGTACTCTTGTCAATATTTCAAATCATCACGCTTGCAGTGACTGGAGATCCCTGGGGTGTATCTAGTGTATTCGCTAACTGGGGTGCTTGGATTTATGAAGCATTTGGCGGCAGTGTGGACAAATGGTACTACTTCTCCGGCACGGAAGCAGAAAAAATACTTGAAGCCGGTATTTTGAACGATCCTGGCACAATGCGAAACGTCGGCGTTATTGTCGGTGCACTTTTCGCTAGCCTCATGGCTTCACAATTCAAAATTAAAAAAGTACGGTCAATGAAGCAGATATTTGCTGCGGTTCTAGGCGGACTTCTTATGGGCTACGGTGCTCGTATAGCATTCGGTTGTAATATCGGTGCACTATACAGTGGTATTTCATCATTGTCTCTTTCAGGCTGGGTATTTGCTTTAGGCATGTTTTTTGGAGCAATTGTCGGCAGTAAACTGCTTGTAAAACTATTTATGTAATACCTGACTTGCATAACTTTGTATTTCTTAAAAGCTATGCAAGTCATTTTTTTAAGAGGTCTTACGTTTTATCCATATATTGGATAAATATGTTATTTATACACTAATATATTAACCGAAGCATGTTCCTATATCTAAAAGTACATTCGCACATTGCTTGGAGTGAAATGCATGGCAAGAGAAAAGAAAGTGGAAAATTATGACGTTGTCATCATCGGTGGCGGCGCTGCGGGTCTAACGGCTGCAATTTATACCGGAAGAGCAGGACTGAACACGCTTCTTATTGAGAAAGCGCTGATAGGCGGTCTGGCTACATACACTAACGAAATCGCAAACTACCCGGGCTTCCCTAACGAGTCAAAGGGTGAGAAAATTACGAACCGGATGAAAGAACAAGCGAAGAAGATGGGTGTCAAGTTCAAGCTTACCGACGTAAAATCAGTTTGTCTTGAAGGCGATGAAAAGATCGTAGAAACATTCAGAAACAAATATATTGCCAAGTCTGTTATCCTTGCAACTGGCGGTCGTCCAAGAACAACAGGTGCTGCAAACGAAGAGAACTATCTGTTTGACAAGGGTATCTCATTCTGCGCAACTTGCGATGCTGCTGCCAATACGGACAAACACGTTGTTGTAATCGGCTCAGGCGATGCTGCAATCGAAGAAGGTATGTTCCTTACTAAATTTGCAAGCAAGGTTACTGTTTCAGTTATCCATGATGAAGGCAAAATGGACTGTAACGAAATCGCACGCAAGCAAGCACTTCAAAATCCAAAGATGGAATTTGTTTGGAATACGGTTGTTGACTCATTTGAAGGCGATGGCTATATTGAGCGCGTTAACCTGAAAAACCTGAAAACAAAGGAAGTTATTCCAGTAGACTGCGATAAGTGCTTCGAGTTTATCGGATACATTCCAAATACAGAAATCTTCAAGGATCAGATTAACCTTACTGATCGCGGATACATTATTACAAACGAAAAGATGGAAACAAATATTCCTGGCGTATTCTCTGCTGGTGACGTTCGTGAGAAATGGCTTAAGCAGGTAGCAACAGCAGTAGGCGACGGCGCAATCGCTGGCTTCGCAGCGGAAAAATACATCGCTGAAACTGCAGCTTACGAAAGCATTGTTCATGCAACAAATGACGTTCCTGGTCTTGTTTACCTCTACAATGCAATTGATGCTGACTCACGTGCCTTCCTGACTGTCATTGAAAAATACGAAGCAGAAAACGCGGGCAAAGTTGCTGTTTCAAGAATCGATGTTTACAAGTCTAAAGGCCTGGCTGAGCGTTTTGGCGTTGAAAAGTTCCCTGCAGCTGTAGCGCTGAAAGACGGTGCAATTCAGTGCGTATGCTACGATGAGCTTTGCAAAGACGGCTTCTGTACATCAATCTTTGACAACATGCTAGAAAATGCAGCTGTATCAACAAAATAGAAAACACACCTCTCCTTTCTTATATGGTGCGACTAGCGACCTGGGTAACCGGCTAGTGTACACGTTCAATATGTGCATCCAAAATACGTCCTATGGCTTTCAAAATATAGGTCATTCGCGGATCTGACAGATAGGCGCCCCGCGGCCCCCTTATAAGGGTAGTGTCCTTCAGCGTTGGTATGCGCCCCAGCAGTGGAACATTCAAACCTTCCAACAGGTCCGTAATCTTTCTGTCCATCCCCGATTCGTGATTGTTTATAAGGGCACCATGGGGAATGCCATTCTTCTGCAGTGTCTGAACAAGCCTGATCATCCCTGATGTATCACACCCTTCACAGCGTTTTGAGTCCAATATGATAAGTACGAATTTAAAGCAGCCTTTCGGGTCATATAACTCATTAAATTCGCGTCTGCTGCACTCCACCAAGAGCTTATCGGCACAGTTTTTTTCCTTATATAATGATGCTTCGAAGGTCGATGTTTCAGCATAGGTTTTATACATCCAGTTCATTGAGTAAGCCAAATTTCGTGCCACAATCGACTTTCCCGCACTTGCATGAACACTTACAACCGCTACTTTGCTCAGTTGACTATCCACAGTAAAATCCCCCCTATATGTAAATGAGATTAATTATTATTGGCATATGCTATTAATAAAATACTCCTTTTCAGGGTTTTTGTCAAATGCCCATTACTAAATTACACCTGCTTTTTGTGATTCAAAAAAAAAACGCCATCAATAGATTTGACTCAACCTATTGATAGCGCCTTTGTTCCAAATGTTATAAGTACATCTTAATCCAACTATTTTAGTTTGAGCGGCAGCGTCCACTCATTGACCCATCTGATTCCCAATTGACTCCTGTCATACAGATTATTTGTGTCATCTTTATCACTCAAGTAGCCCTGCCTCAAGATCATTTTATACGATTCATTTGAATAATCAGACCTTACATAAACATACAATATATTACTTGTACTCGATGAATCCACTGTGAACTGGGTTCGAGAAGCATAGAAATCATCATTTACCAGTTCATGAAAAGGCTGGTCCTGGAATGCTGCAAGGACTATATTACTTCCAGGCTCCCAATCCAAAGATGTGCTTCCCAAAGGAGAACTACCCATTAGGTAGGCATTTACTTGACTATATGATTTATACATGAAATCAAATGTGTAATTTTGACCAGGAAGCACTTCGTATTTGTAAATCTGATACGCTGTTGAGAAAGGTCCTGTAAGGCTATCTCGTAACTGGTCCACATCTACATCATAAGCCGTCGTATGGCTATACAGCGTATTCAAATCCAATGTACCTATTTCACGACTGTCAGTTATCACATTAGGCTGCTCATTATGTGGACTTTCTTCAGACCAGTCTTCATTTGAGAATGACTCTTCATAATAGCTATCTTCATAGCCATCATTCGTGTTTTCATCTTCATTGGTAAAACCGCTATCATTTGAAAGTCCTTCCGGGAGTTCAGACCGGATTGGATATCCAACTATACCACCCCATGTATAACCGTTTCTGTGAGGGGATATCAAATTGTCAGTCGAGTTTTCAACTTCATCATCTGAGTCAGCAGGTGATTTAATCATAAAATCAAATTGCTCACCTGCTCTTTCAAAATTACAAATTAAATAGAAGGTGTTGCTTTCACTTGAGTCTGCAATTTTAAAATTTTTCCTGTAACCTTCAACACGCCCTTGGGCATCCTCCCACGGTTGTTGAAAGAACATGATAAAGTCACTCGATGTACCGTTTACATAACTATAATCATCTGCTTTTGGATGAATACCCGTCAATGTCATGTTCATATAACCATCGATTGTAGGATGCTTCATGTAGAGCGTATATGCCTTCCCTTTTTCTAGGGTTACCTGGTACACCGCCATGTACGGACCATACGATGCATAGTAGTAATCTGCATACATACTGCCATATGCATTCGCATCGAACTGTACCGATGGCGCAACTGCCGTTTCCCAAACGTTCAAAGAAATCACTTCTGAACTTCCAAAGGCCAGTGGTTGAATAGTGAAAACCAGCAGGCATACCAGCAAGAGTGTTCGCAAAGCTCGCATCAAATTCGCCTCCTTCGAATAAGAAAAAGACATCTTATGATGTCTTTTCATGTCATCATTCCTTGAATTATTCATACCCAATTTGATGCGTATTATATCTAGGCAATATTAGCCGTATCCAAACTGCTTTTGCTCTTCAGACCAAGTCGAATACATTCATTTGCAAGCACCGTCGTGGTATCTACGAAACTGCCCTTCACTTTCAACTGATCGACGATTATAGGGAGCTCCGTACAGCCAAGAATAACGGGCAGGTCCTCTCCGCCAGTGAGTTCATTGATGATTGCATTGAAGGTGTTTTCAGACGGAACACTGCCGTCCTCTTTGACCTTATATATCCACTCCATGAGCACGCTTTGTATATTTTCATCCGGTATGATGATATCTATATTTCTTGAATGGAGGGCAAAATTGTAAATTCCCGCGGTATAGGTTCCCGTAGTAGCAAGCAGGACGGCCTTCTTCTTGTCGGGCCATGTTTTCTTAATATGGTCTGCTGTCAGTGCCACCATATTCAGCACCGGTATGTTCAGAAACTTTTGGATGCTTCCATGAAATTTATGTGCCGTATTGCATGGCATAGCAATGAAATCAGCCCCCATATATTCCAGCTTTAGAGCTGATCGAATCATCTCACGTGTCGGATCTTCACCCTGTCCAAGTATGAATGCTGTTCTATCCGGTATCTGCGGGTTATCATCCATAAGAACTCTAATGTGTGACTGGTCACTGTTCACTGGAGTCATCAATACAATCTTTCTAAAAAATTCAGCAGTCGCAAGCGGACCCATGCCACCTAATATTCCAAGTTTCATAAAAAACGCCTCCTAGTCTATGATTTCATAGATAGAAGGCGCAAGTTGCATGCCAATTTCAAACCCGGTGATTTGAAGGGTTTTATTTCAGTTTCATTGCAAACGGGTTATATTACAACCTGTTAAACATCCTGTTTTGCCAGTATGCGAGCAACGTCCCGACCCAAATCGGTCAGGCGGCTTCCACCTCTTCCAGTTGCGCTTTCCACCAGCTTTCTACTTTGAAGCCAAGTCAGTACCGTGCGTATCTTTCCCTCACCAATATCCACGGATGCCGCTCTGGCTTCTTTCAGCAAACCGACTCTTCCCATATTGTCGTGAAGGTCAAGTGTTCTGATCACCCAGCACGCCGCCTCGTCCAGCAGCGCTTCAATTATGCCTGAAGCAGGCAGGCTTTCATCTTCACGAATGTTCAAGGGAAGACTCTCAGGTTTAATTCTATCTCCAGGTTCAACAATATGTACAAGATACTCGGCCAAGTTCGCGAGCTGGCGAATATTGCCCGGCCACCTATAATTTTCAAGATAACGCCTTGTCTCATCGCCCAAATAGGCGTTAAGATCAACCTTCTTCATTATAAGCATTTCCATCTGCATCTTTAAGAGCAGGAGAATGTCCTCACGTCTGGCGCGCAAGGGTGGAACCTCAACTGGAAGCACACACAACCTATAGTAAAGGTCCTGCCTGAAGGTTCCCTTATCGACACATCTGGCCAGATCCTTATTTGTCGCTGCCATAATGCGTACATCTATGGGAATCTGCGTTCTTCCGCCTATTCGTCTTACCTGTTTTTCCTGCAATACTCTGAGCAGTCGAGTCTGAAAGCTCAGCGGGGCATCCCCGATTTCATCAAGAAACAGGGTCCCACCATGGGCGGCTTCAAAAAGACCGGCACTGCCGCCTTTTTTAGCACCCGTGAAAGCGCCATCCTCATAGCCAAAGAGTTCCGACTCAATTAGCGATTCAGGCAGTGCTGCAAAATTGACAGGAATAAAGGGACCGCCCTTTCTGTTTGAAAAGTTATGCATGGCTTGGGCAAGGAGCTCCTTCCCGGTACCACTCTCACCCTGAAGCAGGACAGTTGCATCACTTCGGGAGAGTTTTTTTGCAAGCTTCGTCGTCTTTTCCATGATTTCAGACTTATAGTGTATGCTTGTAAAATCATACACGGTAGTCTGGATGGATTCTCTGCTCTTACGCCGAAGTTCATGCTCCATTCTCTGAATCGCATCCGCATCTTCAATATTGATAATCATGCCAGACTGGCCATTTCCCAATCGGACATCAGATGCTTCAATCACGCATTTTTTTCCATATACATCCAAGATATGGGTCTGACCAGGCGCTTGGAACACCTTATCCGCCTCTTGAATGACTTCTCGCAGAGGCTTTCCTGCAACCTGCCCTACCGACCGCCCGAAAAGTCTGTGGAATGCCCTGTTTATGAGTACAACCTGCCCCATTTCATCGACATATACAATGCCTGACGATGAGTGATCGGCCAATACTTGAAAGGTATCTCGCATCTTTGCAGCGTCTTTGGCTGCGATGCTGTATTTTTTGACCAGCTGAAACATGTTTTTTACATATCCCATGGAAAGCGTTGGCGCAACCTCATCAAGTATTCCCAGAGACTCAGCCACTTCAACCAACGTTGTAAGGTCTATTTTTCGTGTACCTATATCTATCGTTGTCTTTACACAATCTGGTACAAGATGGGGTTCTCCGGGTGTAATTGCAATAGACAGTCTTCTGAAGGATTGAATGCCCGGATAGAATGGATATAGGTTTAGCTGCGTTATTCCCAGCTCAAGCAACTGCTTTATGGCTATATCCGCAGTCTTCTGATGATCATTTACAAGGAGAATATCCGAACCGTCGGGCAGATCCATCAACATGTGCAATCTGTCAAAATCAACAACCCGCCTTGCACGTATGCACGGGGTTTCATCCGGTATGAGAGCCGATGTATCAAGTTCTTCCGTCCACTTTCCCGTATCCAGTACAAGTGCATCTCTGAAATCGATATCTGACAGACCATCTTCAACGCAAATAGGCTGTACATCTATATATTTTCCAAAAATACGCTTCATCTCATCAGCAATATTTGATGCAGTTTGCCTGCCATGACTGAGTACGAATAATGTTCTCATGCTGCGCTCCCATCCTCTATTATCATTTCTTTCTAAACGTCACTTGTCCAGTTGCCACATATATGCCTTTAGGGCCGTAGGAAATCCATGTCCAGTATTTTCCATCACGATATAATCGGCCTCAATGCCGTAATCTGCAAGAGTATTTCTAAGCTGAACCGCATGTTCATCGCAATCTTCATCTTTGTCACCAATGAAAATACTCCACCTGCACCGTGTGTCTACACTCTCAAAGCGGGGCTTCTGATCATCCAGATGGGGCAGCCAGGGTCCAAAAAGGATAACATGCTCCAGACTTAAGTCCGCATCACTTAATAGATCAAGCACCACAGATGCACCCATGGAAAAGCCCACCAGAACCCAAGACTTCACATCAGGATAAGAGGTCTTGACCTGATCAATGAGCAGTTTTGCATCTTCATGTGCTTTGTGGCGGTCATTCCAGTGATATGCGTCATGAAAATCGGGTTGTCCCGACTGCAGAAATGCTGTAAGCGCACCGTTAACGACCTCTTCATTCCACGCCCCTTTGGTTACACGGGCATTTTCATGGTTCCCGTGAATCAGAATATATCCCTTTTCTGAATGCCCCTCCCGTATGTGTACCGCCGGTTTTCCAAGGCCGAGAAATTCGTGTTCCCGCCTTCTGTTCATTTCAAGCAGGGCTTTGAATTTGACGTCATCACGGAGTATATCCAAATCTGGGTCAGACTCCAGCTGTGCGGTCTCGTACCAATGTCCCTTTTCCTGAATGGATTTCTCAAAAATAGCAAATGCACGTGCCCGGTCTCCCATCACAGCCGATATGCAAAATGCAAAATTATCAATCTGCGCATCAATTCCATTGACAGCATCACGATAGGTTTCCAAATACTCCAAGGCTTGTTCATACTGCTCAGCGCAGTATAGTTCCAGTATCTGATCAAGATACGCATGATAAGTTGGTGTCATCATATATCCCCTCAATAATTTCAAATTTTTATTGGTGTATTCTTTATTAATCCTGCTTGGTAGTATTCTATACGCATCTGTCACCTTCCTGCAAAATGTCTGTAAAAGGGTGCGTCCACGCCACCTATGGAAAAAGCCAGAGCAACGCATGCTCTGGCTTTTCATTATACATTCTTCTTTTCTACAGCAAACCCAGGAATAAGGGAAACGCGCTGTGACTTATCCTTGTTGAGAATGCCCATGCAGATATCTTCCGGTGTAATCGGAAGTGATCGCACATGCACACCTGTCGCATTTGCAATGGCATGTGCAATCGCAGGCGGTGGTGTATTGATGACAACCTCACCAATGGATTTGGCCCCCTTGGGACCTGTTGGTTCATAACTTGGAACAAACTCAACGGTCAGTCCCTGTATATCTTTTCTAGCAGGTACCTTATACTGCATGAAGGTATCCGTCATCATATGTCCGTCTCTCGTATAGCGCACATCTTCAAACAGTGCCATGCCAATACCTTGGACGATACCACCCTCAACCTGAATCTTAGCCAGGTTTGTATTGATTACCGTACCGCAGTCGACTGCTGCAACGTAGTCTATCAAGTCAACATGACCAGTCAGCGTGTCCACTTCAACTTCTGCAAATCCTGCAATGAACGGCGGCGGACTTGTTTCTCCAACAAATTCGCCTTTACCAGTCAGTGGAAGGGCGTCGCCTCTTTCCAGCTTCATCTTCAGATCTTCCGCAGCTCTCAGTACAGCGTTTCCAGTGACATAGGTTGTACTTGACGCATATGACCCTGTATCATAAGGCATTGCGTCCGTGTCGCCTGTAAGAACATCCATATCATCAAGCCCAATGCCCAGTGCTTCCACTGCCATTTGCTTCAAGATGGTGTCACAGCCTGTTCCCATATCGGTCGCACCGATTTTCAAGGTATAGCGTCCCGTCTCTGACAAGTCTATTTCTGCTTTGGCGATATCAATATTGGCAATGCCCGAGCCCTGCATGGTGATTGCCATGCCAACGCCGCGAACCTTGCCTGGAGCGGTCTCTCGCTTTGGATATTTTTCATTCCATCCAATACGGGCACGGCCTGTCTCAATACACTTTTCAAGCGTGCTGCTGCTCAGTGCTGCAGGGGCGTCTTCCGTCGATCCCTCAAGGATTGGATTCTTGTCACCCGGCTTAATGATATTTTTAAGTCGAAGCTCTGACGGGTCCATTCCCAGCTTATCAGAAAGTTCATTAACAGCTGATTCCATTGCAAATATAGCCTGTGTAACACCGTAGCCCCTTAAGGCACCGGCTGGCATCTTATTGGTATATACAACTCTTCCACGATATCTTGCCGCAAGCGCCTTATTGTATAGTGGCAAAGACTTATGTCCAGCCACCGACAGAACTGTCCATGCATGCTCGCCGTATGCCCCTGTATCAGAAAGTGCTTCCAGGTCGACTGCTTTGATTGTGCCATCGAGCGTTGCGCCAATGCGGACATTAAAGTGCATTGCATGGCGGCTGCTTGTCATTGAGAAAGTTTCCTTTCTATTAAAGATGACAGATGCTGGCTTTCCAGTCTTAAGTGTTACGATCGCAGCAAACAGCTCAGTAGCCATGGTCTGCTTTCCGCCAAAACCGCCACCAATTCTAGGCTTGACCACCTGGATATCATCTTCTGTCAGACCAAGTGCCAGAGCTGCGGTTCGTCTTACATGGAAGGGAATCTGCGTGGACGAAACAATAACAAGGCGTCCATTTTCATCATAATGGCTACGGCTTCTGTAGGTTTCCATCATGGCATGTGCCTGTGCCTGCGAATCATAGCTGTTTTCAACAATAACATCACATGCTTCAAAAGCCTTTTCAATGTCGCCGTATCCTGCTTCATGACTTCCAGCGATATTGCGTTCAGGTCTGCATCCAAAATCGAAGTGAACCGAAAGGGACGCTTCCGGATGAATGACAGATTCATGGTCACATGCTGTTTTAGCATCTATTACAGGTTTTAGAACCTCATATTTTACCTTTAGGAGGCGCTCGGCCTTCTTAGCATTTTTTTCTGAATCTGCTGCAATAATTGCCACCGGGTCTCCGATGTAGCGAACATATTCATCCAAAATCCTTCTATCGTAAGGCGATGGCTCCGGATGGGACTGTCCTGCCGGAGTGAAGCGTGTAGCAGGTACGTCTTCGTGTGTCAGGACGATTTCAACTCCATCGACCTGTTCAGCCCTGTTCTTATCAATCTCTCTTATGCGTGCAAATGCATGAGGACTTCTGACAATATGAACATAAAGGTGGTTATCCGTTCCAAAATCATCCGTATAAACTGGCTCGCCCATGGTCAGGGCCATGCCGTCAATTTTTTCTACTGATTTTCCAATGTAACACATCTGATTACTTCCTTTCGAACTTTACAATGAAGTTACAAGCCACTTTTGAATTGCTCTGAGCTGACCTTCATAACCTGTGCATCTGCAAAGATTTCCATTCAAATAGTGCTTTATATCTTCAATCGTCGGAGACTCCAGCTCACGTCGCATTGCCACCACCGTCAGTATGAAGCCGGGACTGCAGTATCCGCATTGGTCTGCACCTTCAGAAACAAGTGCTTTGGCAAGACTTTCAGCTTCAGCGCCTATGCCTTTGATCGTTGTCACATTTTTACCGGATGCACGCATTGCCAGTGTTGAACACGAAAGTGCAGGCTTTCCATCGATCCATACCGTACAAAGTCCGCATGAGCCTGTATCGCATCCAGTGCGCACTTCTGTGTATCCATGTCTTCTAAGTGCAGTCGCAAGATTTTCTCCCGCTTCAGTCTGCATTGTAACTTCCACATTGTTTACATGAAGTTTAATTTCCATTTACAGCACCTCTTCCAGTCCACGCGCAACCAGCACCTTGCAAAGATGCTTTCTGTAGTCTGCACCTGCACGCATGTTCGTTCCGAATACAAGCTCCTGACTTGCCATATCTGCCGCAGCTTCGATGGCTGTCTCAGTAATCGCCTTACCGCTCGCAAGCAGTACATTCAAATAATCCATTGCTTTAAGCGCAAGCCCTGCGCGCATCGGACGCGCGCCAACAGAAATACGCACACCGTTTTCTAACTTGCAGACACCTGCTGTCAAAATCGGATAATCTCCCGTAGAGTGCCTAAACGCCTGATAAACCCCTTTGCTTTCCAGCTTAGGTACACGGATAGAGGTCAGAATATCATAATGCGGCGGTTCATTTAAGAAGCGCTCAAGTGTCATTTGTCCGCCCTTGTAAAGAACCACGTCTGCACCCAGAGCCAGAAGTGCCGTAATCACATCTGAAAACCCATACCTTCCAAATACGGAGCCGCCAACAGTCGCTCCATTTCTAAAGGATACACCTACAATGTTTTTTACACTGTCGGAAAGCATATCCCCGAAATGTGTCTTGAGCAGCGGATTGATTTCAAGCTCTCTAAGTGTTGTCATGGCCCCAATTTGTATGTAGCTCTTGTGGGCTTCTATGTGGTCAAGTCCCAGACCAGAAAGGTCTATGCCTGTTCCAATTCTTTTCTCGCCAAGTCGGAGATAGGCGCATCCACCCAGTATTGTATTACTTGGACTGCTATTATATATGTCCCATGCCTCCTGAAGCGTTTCAGGGGCAGCATAATCTCTCATGTTCAACATTTTTCGTCCTCCATAAGAACCGCGTCAATATTTCACGAACATTTAGCCTTATAAAGCCAAAAACATTCGCACCAGATGCATTATACCATACTATTACGAGAGAAAAGCATCTTAATGTAAAAAAAACGCTTAAGATCAAGCGTTTTTTTGTGTAATACCTTATAAGGCCTACTCCATCAAGCCACGACACCCTATGAAGTCCATCAGTTTACCCGCTTCATTATTCAAAATGAGGCTTTCATCAAAGTTCAGGGCATCAATAAGTGCCTCAGCCTGTTCAAAATCACCTACGCTGCTGGGATCATGAGCATCGGAATTTATCAGAATCGGCACACGGTAATGGTCACATAAGTGCAGCATGCTTCTATAGTTTTCATGGCAGTTCCACCTTTTCTCCGGCTTATTCAGAGAGCTGTTATTGACTTCGAGGGCTACATGGAATTCTTTGGCTGCACGTACGAGTCTTTCGTAATCAAGCGGTGTATGGTCGTCATCAGGATGTGTCACAAAGCATACCTTTTCATGCTTCATGCACTGGATCAAATTCTCCGTATTCCTATCGCGCCCCTGATCAGCATAACAAGGTCGGTGAATGCCTACCGAGGCATAATCAAGCTTTTCAATGAACCTCTGCTTCAGCGACAGCTTTCCGCCATCGAGCACATTGATTTCGCAGCCGTGGAGTATTTTTACACCGTGAATCCGTCGCGGAATCACTTTCAAATTTAGAAAGTAGAAGGGATCGGCAGTACCCGGTATTCCTGGAGCATGCTCTGTAAGACCTAAAATATCAAGTTTCTGCGCACTTGCGGCCTCCGCCATCTCACGTATTGTCCCATAGGCATGTCCGCTTGCGATGGTATGTGTATGCATGTCTGCTATGAGCTTTTTCATATTCTCTCCTCCAAAACGCGCATAGATCTGCAAGACATTATTTTCCCCAGCTGCGTCACTGCTGGTCCAATGGTAAGAGCCATTACCACAGTGGCTACAGTGAGGTGTTTTCCTGCAATTACGCCAATCAGTATTGCTGAAAAATCCCAGCCGATCCTTGTGACAGCATAAGGCAGATCAAGTCGGTGGCTGATGATTGTTGGAATTGCATCATAGGGTGCCTGTCCCATATCGGCATTGATATACAGTGAAACGGATGCCAGAAATGGGATTAAAGCCACTATGAATAGTATCGTCCTGTAGGGTTGAACTGTAAACAGGGTCTGAGGCATGAAATACTGCCATAGACCTGTGGAAAAATCACTGATGTACCCTATAAGCAGCATGTTCATTACAGTCCCTACATGGATGAGCTTGCGTTCAAATACGATTACAGGAATAAAGAGCAACAAATTTACCGTCACCATACAGGTTCCAAAGGTAATGCCAAATTTATTCGACAAGGCAAGATTCATAAAGGAACACGTGTCTGTACCATAGTTCACTTGAATCAGCAAAGATAAAAATACGCCTATTCCAAAGATGCCAACCGTCATCTGGATAAATCTTCTTCTTAAATTTCGATCTGGTGTTTTCATAGTCTACCTCACTTTCAATATTATATTATCACGCATTTTTTCTTGTTATTAGTAAAAAATAAGCATATAATATGAAAAAATCGTCAAAAGGAGGTGTACCATGCCCATATCTTCCAACTCAAGCTATACAGATATTACAAAGAGAGAAACCAAGTCTCACGGTTCTGTCTTCTTCCCAGCTGCCTGCTATGCAGTTGGTCTGCCGGACGATTGTATTTCATGGCACTGGCATAGTGAGCTGGAGCTGATTCTTGTAAAAGAAGGCCAAATCACCCTATCCGTCGGCTCGAGACAATTTCAGCTGACCAAGGGAAGCGGCGCGTTCGTCAATGCCGACACACTGCATACGGTCTCAACTGCTGATGCGGGCAAAGGTGCGCTGGTCTACTCTATTGTATTTCATCCCAGACTCATCGGCGGCGCTGAGGACAGTATCTTCTGGCACAAGTATCTGCGACCGCTCTTACAAAACAAGGACTACAGCCTTCAGCGCCTTAACCCAAGTACGGATTGGCACAGTCTCATTCTTTCCAAGCTGGAATACGCATGGAATGAAATTGCTGAAGATGCCCACGGCTATGAATTTCGTGTCCGCAATGAACTCTCAGAAATCATACTCTTGCTAGACCAACATCAGCAGCACGAGCACATGGCATTTCAAAACAAGGATATGAAGACTGAACAGCGTATAAAACAAATGCTCAAATATATTGAAGACCACTATTTTGAAACCATTACCCTGGCTGACATCGCCGAATCCGCATCAATCAGCAAAAGTGAAAGTCTCAGATGCTTCCGCCAAGTGCTTGATACAACACCCCTGCGCTATGTCAATCAATACCGTTTGATTGTGGCCGCTCAAAACCTGGTAGAAACAGACTGGCAGGTATCTGAAATCGGCTACGGATGCGGTTTTAGGGAAATGGGATACTTCTCGGCGCAGTTCAAGAAAAAGTATGGTATGACGCCAAGTGAATATAGGAAAAAATGACTGAGAATGATTTACACGCAATTCATTCTCAGTCATTTATCCATAGAAAAAACCCACGAAACATGCATGCGTTTGCTTTCGTGGGTTTTACTCTCTTAATTACTATTTTATACTTTCCCAAATATGATTATCGTCCATATCAAGCCATACATTCAAAGTTTTATCAATCAGTATGTTATCAAATGGATCATAGGCACGAACACGCTCTGGATACCAGCCATCGCTGCCCTTTGTCCCAATCCAGATACCAGACACATCCGCATAGGTCTTCCCTGCTGCAAGAGAAACTTCATACGAATCGGTATGTCCTTTCTCAAAATCATTGTAGTTGGCAATATCCAACTCTCTTTCAGTTGAAGTTCCATCAAAATACTTGAAGTACACAAACATGTCCGAATCGGAATCTGCATTATCACGGGTTCCAGTCTTAATTTTTAACGTCATCGTGGCAAAATCACCAGACTCGGAAATTTCCTTAATATCTTCTGCCACATGGTCGCCATTCTGGCTCACTTCTACAAAGACTGTATCGGTATCGGTATCAAGCCACTGTCCCACATACTTGGAAAACACCGTATTTCCTGATGGATCAGATCCCTTTACATAGGTTGGGAACCAGCCGTCGCTACCTGTGTTTACAATGTAGACACCATAGACATCTGAATACATTTTTCCATCATCCAGTTCAATTTCATATTTTGTAGTTTCGCCCTTCTCATAATCGTCGTAGTCTTCCAGCCCAAGCTTGAATGTGCCATCTGTACCATCTTTATACTTAACAATTGCAAATATATCCGCATCAGAATCTGCATTTTTGACAGTTCCTGTTGTGACTCGAAGCGTTAGTGTGTCAAAGGACTGACTTGCTGACACTGAATCTGTTTCATCATTTATTCTGTTTGCACGTATGCCTTCCAGTCTCGACTGAATGTAAGCATCTGTTTCAGAAGCAACTGCATCTACTGGAATATCTCCCAGATTGATAATATTCACATTATCAAAGTATGTGGCTGAATTTCTACTAGCAAAACCTGAAAATCCTTCTGTATAGCGGTCATCTGTAACATTCATGACTATTTCGCCGCCAACCATGACAGCAATTTGATTTCCAACTGTTTTTAGAGTCACATCATTGGACTTATCCTCTGTGAAAGTTGCAGTCTGCGACAGGAGATGCTCCATTTTTCCACCACTGGTGATTGCAAAAAGAGAAACCCTGCCTGAACCGTCTTCATCGGCATTGAATCCAAGATAATAACCATCATTAGGCATACCCTCTTCATAATCTGTAACGCGGAAGAGAATACCTGAATCTCCATCATCCTTTGTCGGCGTGATATCTGCATTCATCAGCATATTCGTATAAGTATCCTCTATCATAAGCGCGTAGTCATTTGACTTTTTCTTAGACACGGCACGTAGCTGCGTTGTCGCATCATGCTCTGTCAGCTCCCAGTTTCCACTCAGATATTCAAGCTCAGGAAGATCATACGCGAAGTCATAGCGGTATGTATCATCAAGGAGATACTCTGCAATTGTCAGGTTGTCAAATGCCGCATCAGCCTCAGCAACCTGATATCCCATGAAACCAGATGTAAATGCGCTATCTGAAGTCTTAAGTACAAGAATGTCATCCAGGTAGATTTCAAATACCGGACCCGTTGCGGCAACACGCATGGTATATGTCTGACCCGCTACAATGTTATAGGCCTCATGCTTCAGCTCTGTAAAATTGTGGTTCATGCGACCGAGGAAGACCCTTCCTTTGTTGTTGCTGTCAAAACCAATGCCAGCCATGTAACCTTTGAAATCATTATCGGTGCCATTTATATCACTCAACCTGAATGTAAGGCCTGCGTTACCGCCTTTTTCAAGACGCATATCGGTTTGAGCAACAAAATTGGC
The DNA here is from genome assembly GCA_963678925.1 of uncultured Acidaminobacter sp. Taxonomy (GTDB): domain Bacteria; phylum Bacillota; class Clostridia; order Peptostreptococcales; family Acidaminobacteraceae. The sequence goes on from OY787533.1 coordinate 434,643, forward strand.
ATAAGTCTTCCCGTCTATTACTGCATTTGCATAATTTTGAGTCGAACAGGACAACTCGCCTTTCTTATTCCATCCACCACCGTCTGTATCAACCCACACCCGTTCATCACTAAAGTCATAGCGGTCATTGTAAATACTGCCTTCACCTGCTGGGGCTGCTGATGTCGCACTGTCAACGGCAGCTGCCATTTCTTCTGAAGTGCCAAATCCCTTAGCGTAAATATGAAGGTCACCCAATTTTGCATAAGATCTGACTTCTGCCTGCTGGATGAGAACACGAATGGCTTTTGCCATCTCATCATTCAGTCCAGTTACCTGTATCAAAGTACCAAGAACCGGAATCTGCGATACAAGCTTGTCTGCAACAATTCTTCCAACATCTCCATTTTCGGTGATGTCATTTATACCTGCCTCTTTAAGATAGCCTGCAATATCTCTTCTCGCCTGATTGCTGATTGTGATAGAGGTGCACTCTTTCAAAACCGCATTGAGACCGCTCTTAATAGTAGATGCGATTTCTTCGGAAGCATCTGCAGGCGCATCAAAAGTATTTACAATTTGAACATAAATATTACTCGCACCAGCTGCGGCGCTTGGAATCATCGCCTCAAACGCAAGTTCTGTACCATTCAATGCACGCGGATTGGTTTCAAACGTCTCAAATTGACCATCCTGTTTTTCCTTCAGAATATTGACCTTGAAATCATCACGCTGTCCAAAATCCATACCTGCAACGACAATATGAAGATTTTGTCCAATCTGTGCGATTTTATCTGCCGGAATCTGGTACATGACTTCAAAACCCGTCAGATCATCTACTGGTTTTATGGCTTCGCTATATAAGTCTAAAGTTCTGTAATCCTCATTATTAACAAGGTCATTGATGACACCAGCCACCAAATCCCCATATAAGGCGTTTAGGGGCATAAGCTCCGCTATTCTACCACCAATATCATCACCGTCAATTCCCACCACACGCTTCATGACGAAATCGACAATATGACTTGGTATGCCTAAGTCATCAAGAGCATCTTTAATCCTTGTATATGTCGTTGCATTCAACACACGCGTTTGTACATTTTCCAGCTCAGTCAGACTTCCAAAATCATCCGTGAACACATCGTGCATATCACTATCTGTCAGAAGGAGAATCGGCAGTCCTTTCAATGCGTCATGCTTTACTGAACTAAAATCAAGATCATCAATGCTTTGAATGGCTTCAATACCACTCTTAGCAAGTTTATATGCTCCTACGGCTAAAGAAACGTAGGCCCCGCCAACAAACTCTACGCCATCGACTGCAGCACTACCAATTGTTTCAAGTCCATCCAAGGCATCATCACTGAGATCATCCAGTGTATCGAGTGCATCATCTCCAATATCTTCAAGGCTATCAAGGGCGTCATCCCCCAAATCTCCCAGTGTATCTATTGCGTCTTCACCGGCATCAGCAACCGTATCTGCCACGTCTACAGCAATATCTCCAATACTATCCAGTGTATCGTCAATCGTATCCAATACATCATCCAGCACGTCTTCAATTTCACCTACAATACCATTTACAATCGATTCCCCGCCATTTTTGACAGCATTCCAACCATCCCCAAAAACACTTGCATATGTCGGCATCGACTGCGCAGATACCAGTGTCAGTATCAGCGTCAAAGCCATGAACTTCCGCACCCACTTATTCATTCATACTCTCCTTTTGTACACCTAAGTTATTCACACCAATAATCTATATTCTAATTATCAACATTAGTATTGTTAATCATTTCACTTATGTTATAAGTATAGCATTTTATACGCCTGCTGAAATGCAAAGCTTTCTTTGCAATATGTCCACTATTTTAACGGTTATGTTCTGTTCATCTTTCAGAACGCTTTTATCCATTGCACTTTGTGTAGAAAAATGTCCATGCAAAAATCCCACGAAGACTCCGCTTACACGTTTTCGTGGGATTTTTAATGATACTATTTCAGTGACTGACTCTAATGGATGCAGACAATCTACTTCACTTCATTCTCGTAAATTTTTGCAGGTTCCTCACCGGACTCAACACGCATAACACCTTCATTCAGTGCCAGCATTTCATCTTCACCTGGTTTTACAATGACTGGTGCGATGAATCCAACCTGACCTTCAATGTAATCTGTCAGATACTTGGAATAAGCAACACCGCCTGTTAGAACAATTGCGTCAACCTGTCCCTTAAGTACCGTAGCCATTGCACCGATTTCCTTGGAAATCTGGTAAGCCATTGCATCAAATACCAGTTTCGCCTTGTCATCACCATTCTCAATCATTTTCAGAACTTCACGGGCGTCATTTGTGCCTAAGTATGCAACCAGACCACCCTTGCCACGCATTTTTGTCTTGAGCTCCTTGAATGTGTACTCACCTGAATAGCAAAGTTTTGCAAGGTCGCCTGTCGGAAGTCCACCCACGCGTTCTGGAGAAAAAGGACCCATTTCGTTGGCATTGTTGGCATCAATCATTTTTCCCTTGAGCATCGGTACAACTGAAATACCGCCGCCAAGGTGTGCAACCACAAGGTTCAAATCTTCAATGTGACACGCTTTTTCCTTAGCAACACGGTGGGCAATTGCACGGACGTTGAGTGCATGTACCAGTGAGCGTCTTTCAATTTCAGGCATACCTGAAATTCTTGCAACATCTTCAAACTCATCTACTGCAACAGGGTCGACGATATAGGCCTTCACACCCGCTTGGTCTGCAACACTCTTTGCTATGATTCCGCCAAGATTGGAAGCGTGGTCGCCCTGAACACCGATTTTAAGGTCATCAATCATAGGCTGTGTCACTTCGTAGGCACCAGATGGCATAGGCTTCAAGAGGCCGCCACGACCTACAACTGCCTTCAACTGGTCAATTGCATAGCCTTCAGCTGTCATCCACTCAATAATCATATCTTTTCTATATTCAAACTGGTCGGTGATCTTTTCAAATTTGTCGAGTTCTTCTGTCGAGTGGCTCAGATTTTTCTGTACAACATTTTCTGCACCTTTAAACAGCGCAACCTTTGTAGATGTAGAACCCGGATTTATTACCAGTACAAACTCCTTCATGCATACCCTCCTGTTTAACAGTCAATAATTTTCACGAACCTTCTTCTTCTATTATTATACAGGGTGAGCACCTTATAATCTACACTTTTTGTTGAGGTTGTCAATTTTTTTAGTATATCAAATTTCTATTTACGTGTATTTTAAGTGCCTTGGTTTTACACCTGCTATCAAGTACGGCATTTTATTACCACAAGCTGTAAATTATATATTAGTACACACGCCTATCCCTTGCTATATTTAGACTAATAAAGTGCGTCAACTTAAGAGATGAAAGGGAGTACGGAAAAGATGAATAGGGATATTGGATTCGATTTGAAAGACATTATTGACATTGATTTGCTTCAGCAATTTCAGGACAGCTTTTCAAAGGCTATGGGGATGGCCAGCATAGCGGTTGATCTTGAAGGCGAAATTACAAGACCCAGCAACTTCACACACTTTTGCATGGACCTGACACGCGGCAGTAAAGAAGGCAACCGCCTCTGCCTTGAATGTGACCAAAAGGGCGGACGCGACGCCGCAGCCAGCGGCAAACCTGCAATCTATTACTGCCACGCAGGTCTCATGGATTTTGCTGCACCCATTGTCATAGACGGTGTTCAGGTCGGTGCCATTTTAGGCGGTCAGGTTCTGCCCGAACCTCCAGACGAGAAGAAGTTCAGAAAAATAGCTGACAAAATAGGCGTAGACCCTGATACCTACATTCATGCGCTCAGTAACATACGAATTGTTCCAGAAGAGAGCATCCGGGCTGCTGCCGATATGCTCTACATATTTGCCAACACACTCTCTCAAACAGGCTATCAGCGTAAGAGGATCCTGGAATCATCGAGTGGCTTAAACGGTCTTGCAGATGAAATGATTCGAAGCATAAGTTCTCTTTCCTATGCCTTCAGCAGTGCCCATGAGCAAATTGATGACATGTCGCGAATATTTGAAAATCTCGCACATGCCTCCGTAGACTCAAAGGGAAAGGTCGGCGAAACAGATGAAATTCTCAGCTTTATTAAAAGCATCGCTGGTCAAACAAACCTGCTTGGCCTGAATGCAGCAATCGAAGCTGCACGTGCCGGTGATAGCGGGCGTGGATTCGCAGTCGTAGCAGAGGAAATCAGAAAGCTCGCTTCTATGAGCGTCGAGTCAACTGGCAAAATTGAAGACATCTTGACGAGCCTGAGCAATTCCATAAGGACAATACATACAAAGGTCGATGAAACTGGTAATGTTATCGATGTCCACTCAAGCGGCCTTAAGGAAATCAATGCGCGTATCGATGAAATGGAACAGTTCAGCAGCAGGCTCAACGAAGAGACCGAACGCCTGATTACAGAGGTCATGGAAACCCGTATTGGATAGAAAGAAAGTCCTTCTACATAGTTCTCCGCCATGGTTATCCATCAAATTGTAAGATAATTAAATTCAATAAACGTTTTCCTTTATTTTTATCGCTAAATTTCATGAAAAAAACGTAATTATTTTGGAATTTGCTGAACTTTGCCTTGAAATATGTTGAATTATCACATATACTTGATTGGTTAACAAATTGTTTGTGTTAAGTTTAGTCTGGCTTCCCTTCCCTTGTACGTTACAAGCTAAGACTGAATTTAGCATGTAATGTAGAAAGGACTTTTAATGGGTTTTACTAAGTATGAACTAACAGATGCTGTCCTGGCGGGTATTGAAAAGTGCGGTTACGATGAACCGACAGAAATTCAAGCTCAATCAATTCCTCTATGCAAGGAAGGCCATGACATCATTGCACAATCACAAACGGGAACAGGAAAAACTGCTGCTTTTTCAATCCCAATGCTTGAAAATATCAACGAGGCAGACCGTTCGCTGCAGGCACTGATTTTGTGTCCTACACGTGAGCTGGCTGTACAGGTAGCAGAATCGATAACAGAACTTTCCTCTGGCATGCGCGGACTGAACGTTGTCCCTGTATACGGTGGAGAACCAATTTATCATCAAATTAGAAAACTTAAGCGTGGTGCCCAAGTTGTTGTTGGCACGCCTGGTCGTACAAAAGACCATTTGGATAGAGGGATCCTTAAAGCAGGCAATCTGAATACACTCATCCTTGATGAGGCTGACGAAATGCTTAAGATGGGTTTTAAAGATGAACTGGAAGCAATTCTGGCATTCCTTCCTGAAGAAAGACAAACACTGCTTTTCTCAGCTACAATGCCAAAAACTGTAGAGTATCTTGCAAAGAAATATACGAAAGATCCTAAGCGTATTCACATTGCAAGAAAGCAAATGACAAATACAAACATCACTCAGAAATTCTACCTGATCAAGCGTAGACACAAGATTGATGCACTGCTTCGTCTGATTGATTTCCAGACACCTAAGCAGGCACTTATCTTCTGTAACACAAAGCGTGGTGTTGACATGCTGTCTGAAGCATTCCAAAACAAGAACATCGTTTCAGACAAAATTCACGGTGACATTCCGCAGGCACAGCGTCTTGAAACAATCAAACGCTTCAACGCGGGCCATCTGAACCTGCTTATTGCTACGGACGTAGCGGCAAGAGGTCTTGATATTGACGGTGTAGATGCTGTTTACAACTTCGATGTACCTTCGCATCCTGAAAACTACGTTCACAGAATCGGACGTACAGGCCGTGCAGGCAGAACTGGTGATGCTTCTACAATCGTAAGCCGTGAAGATATCAACTTCCTGACTGAAATCATGCACTACACGAAAGAACAAATCGAAGAAGGTCGACTGCCATCTCTTTCTGAAGTCAATGATTCCCGCATTACACGTTATGTTGAGGAAGCTAAGACAATTGGTGAAGACGGTATGAGCAACCATGCTCTTGCAATCATCAATCAGCTTGAAGATGAAGGCTTCAGCGCAAGACAAATTGCTGCTGCAATCATCGACATGAACCTTTCACTTGAAAAAGGTACTGACAAAGACTTCGGTTTCAACATGAATGTACCTACAAAACGCAACCAGAAATCATCTTCGTCATCTCGTGATCAAGGCAAACGCAGTGATTCACTGAGAATGAACCTGGGGCGTGATGACAAGGTGGAAGTTCGTGATCTTCTATACCTGATTTCTTCAAAATCCGGTATCCGCAAGCACGCGATCGGCAATATCCGAATGAGAAACAATGTAACTTATCTGGATATGTCGAAGGAAACTGCTGATCAGATTATCAATGCACTTCATGGACATACACATGATTCATCAGGCAAAAAGCTTGAACTTCGATTCGAAAAGGCACGCTCAGGCAACTTCAACAGAAAGCCTGGCGGTGGCGGACGTCCATCTTACAATAAGAATGGCGGCGGCAAGAAGCCTAGATACAACAGCAAGCCTAAAAAACACTAATATTAACGCTTAATGCGTAAAAACGCCTGCGATTGTTCGCAGGCGTTTTTTTATTCTTCCTATTATGAATTTTATACAGGGTCTGTTTAGCGTCACTATGCGGTTATCTTGTCAGCATCATGGTCAGGCTGCTTTTTTCTGATAAAGCTCCAGCGCGTTTCAGCTGTAATGATCGCAAGCAGTATGATCAGACATCCAACTGCCATGACTGCCGTAAAGGGTTCCTTGAGAAAAATGATCCCAAATACGGTGCCGAACAGCGATTCAAGGCTTAGAATAATGGCTGCATGGGTATCTGATGTGAATTTCTGTGCTGCCGTCTGAATGAAAAATGCGGCACACGTACTCAGGACACCTAAATAGAGAACGCCGGTCAGCGCACTGGCGCCAGGCATGACCATCGGTCCTTCAACAACAAAGGCTACTGCAAATGCAAGAATGGTTACGACTACAAACTGCATCAGTGTCAGAACCGCTGGGGCTGTATTTTTTACAAATACCCCCGTGGATATGATATGCATGGCGAAGAAGAGCGCACAAGACAAAGCCCATAAATCTCCAGCGGTAATCGCGCCAAGTTCCCCGCCTGATGTCAGAAAGCTGACCCCGATAAAGCACATCACAGCGGCAATAATCGCGAATATGTCTGGGCGCTTCTTATAGATAAACCAAGAGATGAATGGCACCATAACCACATTGGTTCCTGTTAGAAACGCTGATTTACCTGCGGTCGTATACTGAATGCCAATGGTTTGTGTAGCAAACCCCAGGAAAAGCATAAGCCCGACAACCATACCGCCTTTGAGGTCTGCTGCCGATACGGCTTTGATTTTTCTAAAGGATAGGGCACCCATGACCACCGTTGCTACGGCAAAACGCAGCGCAACCATGTAAAGGGGCGTAATCCCAGATAATATATTTTTTGTTACGATGAATCCCGTTCCCCAGATTACCGCTACAATCAGCAGCGATAAGTCTGCAATAAACATACTCTTTTTAGTCTTCTCCATATATGCCTCTCCTTATACCCCTCGATACATCTTGTCCATATTTGGACCTTGTATACATATTAATGAATTCCCAAAGACATATCAATGCATATTATTCCAAGAATTTAAAAGAGTGTTTGTAAAAATTACAAACACTCTTAAGTCTTACTCTGTTTTATCCTGATCCTTTGACTGGCTCTGTTTTTGAATTAGGGCCTTGATATCGATAAGGCGATCACGCGCCTGCTCCGTCAGCGCCTTGGAACCGTTCTTTATGTTCACTGCCTCGAAGATGAACTTACGCGCATCTTCTAACTTTCCGCAGTACAAGCTCATTTCTGAAATCAGAATAGCCAGTTTCTGCTCTCCATCGGCAGTCAACTGAACACGTTCTGTGAACCAGCCGGTAGCATAATGCTCCCGTGCATGGTCATAAGCGACCGCAAACATCTCTTCGTCACCTACATCATCATACATCCAGGCAAGATGCAACCATATTCTCCCCAGTTCATACGCTGTGGCGCCAAGGATTTCCTTGCAGGCCAAGGCCATATAGTAACTGTCAAAGACTTCATTAAAGGAGAGCCTCAGAGTTTCCGGCGGATAGAATCCAGACAGTTTTTCAGGAATTTTCTCCCTCAATGCTTCTTTCTGACTCGTCTTCAATTTATGAAAGTCATAATGGAAGTTGGAATATTTGCAGTGTGGACACGTCCAGACATTGTACCAAATCTCATCAATGCCTTCAAAGACCTTCCGCATATCCCTTTTGACTTCTTTAAGCTTGAAATGCGATACACGCATCTGATAAAGTGTAAAATCAAACTCACAAATTGGACATTTCACATTCTTGTCGAAAAGAAACTGCTCATGATCTGGCTCCAGCGCATTGGGATAATGCTTGTGCCCTTTAGGATAAACCGGGTGTCCCAGGTCATTCTGCTCACGATCCAATATGGAAGTTTCAGGCTTCTTGACCGCCTGATCTGAAACCTGTGCTTCTGAAGCTTCAGCTTCACAGATTACACACTTGTCAATGCCGCCAATTTTGCCAATGCTCCTATCTGCTTCAGCAAGACGTTTACTCAAGTTATCCATCAGATTTACAACGCTGTGGGCATGCGCCCTGATAAAGTCCTCAATATTGTCATCATACAACTGCTGAACGCATGTATACTGTGTTGCTACAGCCTTATACCGCCTAGGCACCTCTCCAAGATATGAAATGGCCCCTAGAAAATCGCCTTCTCCAAGACTCTTGATCTGAATTTCACCATCGCCCGTTTTCTTGAAAAGTCCTACGCGGCCTTGAAGGATAGCATACATGCAAATACTCTCATCACCGGCATTGTATATGACCTGTTCTTCTTCAAATTTCATTGTATAAAAAGGATCTATCCTCTTATCAGACATGGTAGCCTCCAAATATCGCCCTACGATTGATAATCTTTAATGTAACCTTCCGCCTCAATAATCCGTTTAGCTATGATTTTCATAAGCTTGGTGGCCATAGACGGGTCCATTTCAATGTAATCATCCAGCCCCTGTTTTGTTATCTTAAACATGGTGCAGGATTCAAGCGCCCTGATTGAGGCACTCCTCTTGCCACCTTGAAATATGCTCATTTCTCCGAATACATCGCCTGCACCAAGCTCTGCGATATGCGCTTCGGTTCCGTCAAAAGGGTTAAGCACGAATACCTGTACACGCCCTTTCAAAATGATGTACATTTCCTCGCCGTACAGGCCCTGATAAATTATGGTTTCACCCTCATTAAAGGATGCAACTTCCCCTATTTCCTTGAGTTTGTTTATATCCATGGTCTGCCCCCTTGAAACGACTTGAATTTAAACAATTATGGACGATATCCATATTGCAGCAATTCCTATGATCAGCAGTGTTAGAACAAGTGCAAAAACCGTCTTGATTTTATTTGTATACATTTTTGCCCCAGCCCTTTCTATCTCAATTATATATCATCCTCATTACTATTTTACCCATTGTACAATCAATTATTTGATAATCTTGATGAGATGAAACAGCACTTGTCTGTAAAAAACACTCCACTTCTGAAAAGCGCAGAAGGGAGTGCTTTCGTTATTGTCGGCCTGGCAGACGGATGTCAAAATAAACGCCCTTGTCAGGTTCACTCTTAACATCAATACTGCCTTCAAGTTTTTCAGTCACCAGGGTATGGACAATATGCATGCCTAAACCGCTTCCACCCTCGCTACGCTTAGTTGTATAGAATGGAACAAATACCTTCTTGAGCGTATTTTCGTCCATGCCTTTACCATTATCGGAATAATAAATGTGAACCACACCATCCGTCTCTCTGGCTGCCATTCTAATCAAGCCTCTTGCCTGACTGTCAAAACCATGCATGAGCGAGTTGGCAATCAGGTTGGTGAGTATTTGTGAAATAAGGCCCGGTGTCCCTTTATAGAGAATGACCTCTTCACAGTTCACCTCAATCCTTGCGCCTTTTTTCTTGCATTCATACTTCATGCCTATGGCAACACGGTTCATATATTCACAAAGGTCAAACTCTTCTTCAACTTCATTGATTTGATGTACAGATACCGCCTTGAAGTTCTGGATTAAATCAGCGGCCTGATTCAAGTGCCTGTCCAGCATTTCAAGACTCTCATTTGCATCCTCATACAGCTCGATGAGCTGGGACTTCTTTAATGTGCCCTGACTGAGCGCCTTCTCTGAGCTGCCAACAATTTTCTTTAAGTGAGAACTGATGGTTATGGAGGATCCAAGTGGTGTGTTGACATCGTGTGCTATGCCTGCCACAAAGGCTCCGATTGCCGCCCACTTCTCCTGTTCAAGCAGCTGAGCCCTTGCAGACTTGAGTTCGTCGAGAGACTTTTCCAGCTTGACATTCTTATTTTGAATCTCAGTAATATCGGTTGAAACAGATAAAATCAGCTCCGGCTTTCCATCAGAACCCATTATAGGGATTTTCCTTACATCGTGAATGAACTTGTGACCGTCTCCATCAAAAAGTTCAATCATGTAATTTGAATATTCAACCTCACCGTTTAAGACTTGCTGCTCGGTACGTTCAACGATTTCCAGAGACTCTGGTGAAATTCGGTCTGGAAACTCCCTTAAGGCGTGTCCGATAATCTCTTCTGGCTCAAGATTCATTGTTCTCGCCGCCGCGGAGTTGACTATCTGGAATATACCCTTAGTGTCTTTTACGAATATTGAGCTTGGATCGGCGTTGAGTATGGATTCGAGCTCCCGCTGAGACTGCCCAAGTTTTTCGTTGATCCGTTCTATTTCAACTTTCATCTGCTCAGATTTTTCAAGCTCTTCCTTAAGGGCTTTTGTCTTTTTATTCACCTGATGGCGCAGCGACAGACTCCATAAAAGAACCGCCATAAAAACTGCGGCAACAATCCAACCAATGCGTATGAGTTCACTTGTTTCAATAATCTCATCGTAATCAAGCTTGATCCAATCATTGTGCACTGCCTCAGCTCGACTTTCAATCCTAGGAATTGTCTTATTGAGAATACCTACAAGAATGGCGTAGTCATCTCTGATCCCAAAGGATATTTTATCGGTACGGTCATACTTCTCAAGCACCTTCAGGTGTGTGAGGTTGTTAATTGAAATATGATATGAGGCTGACCCAAAATCCATTATGGCTGCGTCCGCTTCCTTATAGGCAACGGCATTTAGGGCACTCTTGACACTATCATACTCAATGAGTATAAAATCAGGATGTTCTTCAGCAAGGATTTCATTCCAGGACCAGTCCTTGACAGTCGCAATCTTCTTTCCGTTTAAGTCAGACAACTCCTGCAAGTCTGTGCTGTTCTTATGTATAATCATGCCAGTTGGAATTTCGATGTAAACATCCGAAAAAAGCATTTTCTTTTCACGCTCAGGTGTCCTGCTCGCAGAAATCATGTCCATTTGGTGGGTTGCAACCGAACTGAGCACAGATGTCCAGTTGCCCACGTTGTTTACTGCAATCTCGATCCCGAGTTCCTCTTCAAAGAGCTTAAGAATATCCATCTGAAGTCCTTGCGCTTTGCCTTCTTCATCAATGAACTCAAACGGGGCAAAGTCTGGATCAAGGGCGTAATTCAAGACTGGGTGTTCACGCAACCAGCTTTGTTCTTCATCATCTAGCCAATCCAGTACGGTTTCATCAGCAAACGCGGGCTGGAATAGCGTTAGGGTCATCACGCAATATATAATCAGAAAACCTGTAAGAAACACTCTAGTTTTCCTTGTCATAAACGCCTCCTAGTACTTTAGTTCTATTCTTATACCCCATTACCATAACCATCCAACGTTAATCATTCAATTCATATGAATATTTCCAAAAAAATAAGCGCTTTACACGCTTATTTCAAGTTTATTTCAGCAAGAATATCATATGCTTTCTTTCTCATAAGCGGTTACCAGGGCGTGACTCCATTCTTCAATTTCATCCCAATCACGCTGATCATTAGGCACATCCTTGGCTACACCAAAAATAAAACGCATGACCGCAGGAAGGGTTCCATCTACCTTTCCGGCAAAGGCAGCCGTCATAAGCGGCGGCACCTGGATACTCACCTCATCGAAGGCCTTATGAATCCTGTTTTTCCAAAACTGACGCCCATGCTTTACGGTGTAAGACAAGGAGAAATAGGCTACTTTCTTATAGAGGAGTTCAGACTGATATATGCCTACAAAATCAATAGCTTCCTGTACCCACCGCATACCATTGATTGGAGCGCCAATGACTACCAGATCATAGGGATCCACGTTCGCTACCGCGTCCATGCTTTTAATTACAACATCCGATTCACTTTCACTCAAGTGACTGGCTATGGCTTCAGCAACTTCCTTTGTAGCCCCTTGCTTACTCGTATATGCTATCAATACCTTGATCACAATCTATCCTCCCTTCGATATCCTGCTGTCTACAATTCAATATGTACCGCATCCATATGTTTGTACCAAACCATGTGCGGATGATTCTCACCCCACTTGTGCGGTTCGATATATTCTGCTTTTCCAATTTTTTTATTCCAAATTGCCTGAGCACTTTTATAACCGCTGTCGAGGCAGAAGACCTCATGGCCTTTTACGAGCAGCACAATGTATATGGCATTGAGAAGCTTTGTTCCAATCCCTTTCGACTGATAATCCGGATCAACATAAACGGTTCCAATTTCCACAACATCCCGAAGCGCTTGACCTGCAACTTCATGGATCAGCGGATTGCTTGGCCCTATGCAAATTGTTCCAACAATTTTCCCTTCATGGACTGCTATGAGAAAAAAACGGTCCTCTCCGCCAGAATTCAAATCCTCCATGAGGAAGACTCTTTTCTCCCGCATTTCTTCCTGCATGAGCTGTGCGTCATCAACCTGTTCCCTATGAAACACATCCTTCACAACTCTGTCAAATAAGGCACCCAGTTCTGAAACATCTGCGCCTACCGGTCTTCTAATTTCAATGTTCATATGTATTCTCCTTAGTGCACATCCACGCTGTCTCGGTGCTTGAATTTTCTGAAAATGAAATTTTATTTTTACATTCAATATTTTACCATAAACTCAACTTCAAATATACGGAAAATCCTTTTTAAGTCATTCGGGCTTTCTTGTTATGAAATACAGAGCAATCGAAGATTGCTCATGTCGCCTGTTACCTATTTTTTCAGCTTTCTTGTTATGAAATACAGAGCAATCTTCGATTGCTCATGTCGCGTTGTGCGCCATATACTTGAGGCTCCAGATTACGCACCTTTTGTGCGAGCACAAGGCGCGTAATCTGGAGCCTCAAGTGCATTTCTTTGCTTATCGCGTAAAAGAAAAACAATCCGCACTGGGATTGTCTTTGAGTTGCTTTTCTTATTCTTATGTATTCTGCCCGTTTATGATTCTATGTTTTTCAGGACGTAATCGGCAGTTTGTCTGAGCACTTCGCTTTCGTCAAAGAGAAAGTTTCTCGCCTTTTGTTCGGCGCCTTTCTCGTCAACCTTGCTGAGTGCTTCCAGTGCCTTTGACACAACATATGGATGGTCATCTATCAGGTATTTCTCAAGATAGTGCTTGCTGAAGCCGCATACCTTCATACCCAGGGCCTCGGCTATTTGTGCTCTCGTGTCCGGGTAAGGCGAATACAAGGCATATTTTACAATAATCTCAAATTGTCCTTCTTCGACATTTTTCACGATGAAAGATGTCACTTCCTTTTTTCGATTATCGAGTGCCATAACCATATAGACCAGTTCCACCATGTCTGCTGTAATTCGGTCAAACTCCAGCAAGCTTTCCGCCAGACCTATGAGTTTTTGCCAGTGCTGATAATTGTAAGCACTTGCACTACGGTCAAAAATATCTCTTTCAAAATCGTGATGTGTCAAACGTGTGGATTTCCAAAAATCTTCAATTGTCTTTTCAAGCTGAAGTACCAGTTCTCTACTCATAGCAACTCCTTATTTGGATGTCATCTCCCCGTGATGATTGAATACGAACGCCCCCACTTAGTCTTTCGCTATATCTAGATCACACGTTTTGAAATTTGCTTTCCAATGATAAACCCAGCAATGAAGTAGGCCACAATATACATCGCGAGCTCCATGGAACTCCAGGGTTCTTTCTCCATTATTGACATGACCAGTGTTGCCAATCCATTTACAAGGGAACTGAACATAATCCCATAGACAATAGAAAACCGGGTGGAGCCCAAATTTTCAACTGCACGCTTCACAAATTTTTCCAACATCTTCCCACTCCATACTTCAATGTTTTTTGTTGAGCATGGCATCTCAAACTCAAGATGTCATACAAGCATCAACTTAATTATAACATTGTTCTTAACATATGCTTAGCATTCTTGGAAATAAAGCCTGGAAATTTCTTAATTGCATAAACTCTCTCTTTTAATGATGGTGCCTGCTGTGTTAGAATAACTTGCGATATACGAATCAGAAATGAACGGAGATATTAATGGAACTATATTTTGCACCAATGCACGGCGTTACACTGGCCCATTACCGCAACTTGCACGCCCAGATATTCGGTGGTATAGACAAGTACTATGCCCCTTTTATCGTGACGACCAGTGAAGAAAAATCAGGCAAAGTACTTTTCAAGGATGTCGAGCCCGACCTGAATGACCCTCAGGTCAAGGTCATCCCCCAGCTGCTTAGCAACGACTGCACCGAATTCAACTTCTATGCAGATAAAATCGCAAGCATGGGCTATGATGAAATCAATTGGAACATCGGATGCCCTTTTCCAACCGTGACAAACAAGAACAGAGGTTCAGGGCTGCTTGAAGATCCCGACCATATCAAAAAATTCCTTAAAGGTATTGATTTCAACAAGGACTATGCCTTTTCCGTTAAAATGCGTTTAGGATTCAGCGAACTGGAAGAAGGCATTGAGGTCATGGAGCGACTTAACAATTTCCCGATCAGCGACGTCACCATCCACGGCCGGACAGGCATTCAGAAATATGAGGGTTCTGTAGACCTTGACAGCTTTAACACCCTATATGCGCTTTGTAAACACCAAGTGATCTACAATGGTGATATCAATACACCTGAAGACCTCGAACGCGTGAAAGCACTATTTCCTGAAATTGACCGGTTCATGATTGGCAGAGGCCTTCTGAAAAATCCATTTCTGGGCCTGCAGCTCCGTGGTGTCAATATTGCACAATCAACTGCAAAATCCATGCTTTACCGTTTCCATAATGAAATACTTGAACACTATGTAAAACATACACCAAATGAGCGTTATCTCATTGGAAAAATGAAAGAGTTTTGGACCTACCTCGCAGAACGCGTTGATCCAAACCATGAATATCTCAATCAAATCCGCCGCAGCCAAACAGTACGTGAATACCAGCACATATCCGAGAAGCTGCTGACGTATTCGGAAATCATCCTGTAAGGTTCGGCATTAAGGTACCATGGTCTTGAACTGACCGGGTGCCGTTATGGAAATGACACCACCCCAGTTGCACATCAGTTTCGAGGCATTATTCAGCGCCGGAAGGTTTCCAATCAAAACAGTTGGAGATCCCGGTGTCCACGGCGCTGCCAGACTTGGGATGCAGGGCTGTGGCTTAATAACGCCAGGAGGCGGTACCGGCGTCATTGCGGCAACCTGTGGATTGGCTGGTGATCTGCATACCCCAAACGGTGTCACATTCACAAAGGGCTTATTGTCCATAATCGTCGCATAGGGCATGCTGGTAATTGTTTTATTATTGGGTAGAACATTAAGTGTTCCCGGAGCTGCGCCCATAGTACAAACCAGCGACGCGCCGCCGCATACTAAAATTCCCATTGTTCTTCCTCCATTCAAATAAATCTCACTTGAATCCTTATACTACAGAAAAAGGGGTAATACATATCATTTATGTATTACCCCTTATTTTAGTGTTTTCAATAAAAATTTGAATCATTCATTACTTTATTTTCAGCTCAGCACAAATGGATTTGATTCGCTTTACCGCGTGTGCATTTTAACAGCAATGCGTGTCCCCCCATAGAAGCACAGAACCATTACGGACAACACGACCGACGAGAGCTTGATTAGGTCAGACAAAATCCCAAAAACGTCAAATCGTGCAATGAGACTGAGTCCGGGAAGAAAGTACATTTGAGGCAAGAGACCTGCGTAGCCTGTTAAAAACCCGCCTTGCACACTGATTTGGTAGGCCATAAGAAACAGACTGGCTACACCTATCAAATGGGCTACCAAGAACACTTTCATATCGACAACAAATGTGCTTCTGATTTTGTAACCCGTGTAAATCCAATAGAGATAAAACATAAAACTCAAGAAAAACATCATGAATCCACCGAGTTCCACTTTCATAATCAACTGATTCATCAGTATGCCAAGCACGGTCGGAAGTATACTCACACCCATCAATATGACCCATTTATTCAGTCTAATCATTCTTCATCCTCCTGCATCAATGTCACGTCAAGTCATCAACCTCTATATTATTCTATTTCGAGGGATAACTCAATATCTCACACAAATTGTGTATATTTCCACGCCCTAACCTGCAGCGTGTCACCAAGCCTTCACAAACAGACCGTACCCGTTGATACAACTGCGTTTTACAGCTTTGAAATTTGCGAAAATTTTGCTTGTATTTCTCCCGAATAAGCGTACAATATAAGTGAAATTATGACAAAAACCTATGGAGGTTACATGATAAAATTTACAGCTGCGTCCCTCGACGATTTGGATTTCCTGACAGAACTTGAGCAGGAAGCCTTCCCGAGCGATCGACAGTCATCAAGACGTTCACTGCGTCAAAGTATAAACAGCCCACACCAGGAAGTCATTCTCGCATGGAATGAAAATCCGGTCGGTGCCGCGGTCATGCAGCATTTCAAGCACTCGACACGCCTTGTTTCCATTGCAATCAAGGGTTCACAAGCCAACAAGGGCTATGGAAAGCTCCTGCTTGAACACTGTGAAGCCGTTGCGCGAAGCAAAGGCCAAATTCAGATGATTCTTGAAGCCGACCAGACCAAACCAGACCTGATTGCATGGTACACGCACGCAGGTTACATTCCAAAAGTCGAACTGGCAGACTACTACAGCGCAAATATTCCCGCACTTCGCATGAGCAAGAATCTTTGTAAGGACACCGCGCATAGCAACAGACTCAAGAATATTGTTGTCACAGAAAGTCCGCTACCCTTTCTAGATCAGGTTCAAAGCATTGAATGCATTTCCCCGGAACAATATCTCAGTGAAGAAAGATTCCAGAGAAACGCCAGCTACAGGGTCTTTAATCTCTGCAACACTTACACATACAAGTCAAAGGGCTACTACATTTCTCTGCTTGCAACGGCCAGAGACCATCGTGTCATTCCCAATGCAGCCATGATACAGGATTTCACAAGCACTTTCTTCATTCAATGTCTCTATGAGGAAATAGATGACTTGCTCAATAAGACCCTTGCCGGTGTCACGGACAGCGTGGTGGATTACACACTCTTCCTGGGGCATGAAACAGATGGGACAGCAACCAGACTCAGCCGAAGTCTCTATAAGCTCTTCGAGGCACCCCTGGTACATTTCAAATTCATCAAAACAAACAAATGGCTCATTGAAAGTGTCAGCCTTGGTCAAATCAGTTCCCTTTGCAATGAAGATGAGAACACTCTGAAAAGGATTGCCGTGTCGTATTTCTCACAGAAGAAGTTCAATCGTCCAAAGGTCAAAAACTACGAGTACGATTTGGCCATTCTGGTGAACCCGGACGAACAGACGCCTCCCTCGAACAGCAGAGCCTTGCAGCGCTTCAAGCAGTCAGCTGAAAAGAACGGTTTTTTTGTTGAGTTCATCGACAAGAAGGACATGCACCGAATCAATGAGTTCGATGCCCTCTTCATACGTGAAACCACAGCTGTCAACAATCACACATATGAAATTTCACGCTATGCCCATGCAGAAGGACTCATTGTCATTGATGACCCATGGTCGATTTTGAAATGCTCCAATAAGTTTTATCTACAGGAACGCATGAAGCGGGCAGGCATATCCATGCCAGAGGCCATGGTCGTGACCAATACTGAAGCATCCATAAAGGCCGTTCTCAAGCACATGGATTTCCCGCTTATTCTCAAGGAGCCCGACAGCGCTTTTTCCCTAGGCGTCTTCAAAGTCAAAGACCCCGTGGAATTTGAAAACAAGTGTCATGCACTTCTTGAAAACTCAGAGTTCATCATTGTCCAGGAGTATATCTATTCGGACTACGACTGGAGAATAGGCATACTTGACAACCAGCCCCTATTTGCATGCAAATACTATATGGCAAAGGACCACTGGCAGATCTACAACTGGAATGCGCAGGATGCTCAGACAGAAGGGGCCTTTTCAACCCTCCCTCTTCATGAGGTTCCAAAAGACATTCTGAATGCTGCCCTTTTGGCGACTTCCCATATTGGCGATGGGCTTTATGGTGTCGACCTTAAATATGTAAATGGCAAGTGTTATCTCATCGAGGTCAATGACAATCCAAATATCGATTATGGCATTGAAGATCTTGTCAGCGGCATGCAGCTTTATGACACAATTACTTCAACTATAAAGGCGCGTATTATGAAAGCCCGAAATATCAACAAATACATCACACTTTAAGGACTCTGAATTTTACCATAAACGAAAAAAAGTGACGCCAGAGCACATTTAATATGCGCCACGGCGTCACTTTATTATTTCTCTACTTATTATTTCTCTATTCATCGTATTCAAGAACCAGGCCGACGCCGACTTCTCCCATTTCCACAGCACCCGCGAGGGCAATCTTGGATTTGAGGTCCGTGCAATGACAGGCATGTGCTTTTTTCACACCGCTCTCCCTAAAGTAAGAGACTGTACGCCTAAGGATTTCTTCCTCAGGGTCAAGCAAATGAAAGCCACCAATGACATCCATAATCCGCGTGTCTTGACAGACCTGCTTCGCATACTCAATAATATTGCAAATACCCGCATGGGAGCACCCTGTAATGATGACCAGTCCCTGATCTGATTTGTAAACGAGTGCTGTGTCATCCATCAGGTAGTCATCATGTTTGAGACCCTCCTCATCATATTGACCGATTGGGGACTGGGCTTCAAAGTCATTGCTTCTTTCAATTTCGCCCAAATAGACCAGCTTGTCCGTTATCCAAATCGGGTCTGATGACAGATTCATCTCAAAATGCCGCACCAGCTGATTTTCTGTCAGAAGGCTGCCAATCACTTCACGACCAATACTTTTGTTGAGAAGGGCCTTGGGATGTGCAAGCAGGCTTGGGGTTTTAAAGGGCACACCTTCAATCAGCGCCTCTGAGTAAAGACGAATCAAGGGTACCAGACCCCACGAATGGTCTATATGGCCATGGGACAGGACAACATAATCGGATTTTAGAAGATCCAACCCCATCTTTTCGGCATTTTTGACAAATACATCAGAATATCCTGTATCGAAAAGAATTGTCTTTCCTTCTGCTTCAATGTAATAGCTTACACCCGGTTCGCCGATGAAGTATCTGTCAATCAGCGTATTGTTATCCACCAGTACATGGAGTTTCATTAAATCACATCCTCTGTCTCTGTGTATGTTTTGAACACTTGTGTATATTTAATCCCTTACTTTGACGCTTCCCGTTCCAGGTACTTTCTTGTATAGGGACACACATTTATGCATTGTCCGCAAATGCGTGCATCTATATTTTCCTTGTCACACTTTTTTTCGGCTTCCTGACAACAGGCGAAGGCATCGTAATAGGTGCTGCGGTCCATCCCGACAGTCCAGTTCACACCCTTGATGGCCTGACCATCACATATATCCACACACTTTGTGCAGGCGCCGCACTTTGAGTCGTTGATGGGTTCATCGACTTCAAGGGGCATGTTCGTTAGGACAGTTATGAGCCTTACGGCTGGTCCGAAGTCCGGCGTGATAAGAAGTGCCGATTTCCCGATCCACCCCATCCCAGCTCGGGTAGCTACAGTTTTATGGGGCAGAACCGTACTGAGCGTATCGCCATGTATGTCACTTGACGCTTTTGCCGCATAGGCATCATAGCCCATTTTGCTTATAATCGCACTTGTCTCACGCGCTATTTCTCCCAGGGTCGTATTCAGGTACTTATACGCCCTATAATAGGCTTGATTGGGACCATGATGGATTTGCGCAACAATATCCGGATCTATGGCCTTGGCAATGCAAATTCCATATGCGTAGCCCCTGCGCTCTTCTTTCGGCAGCTCTGAAAGGCTGGCAAATCCAACTAAATCTGCGCCAAGAAGCATAATCTTTGCCTTTAGTTCATTCTGACCACTTATCATAGGATCTCCTTTGAACACCTGTATCATTTCTAAGTTCCAAGCACATTCACACCAGTAATATTATACCATTTCAAACCGCTTAACTTCCATCTGATAATCGGGTCTCTAATGACGATATTCGTCGGCAGAACGCATAATATCTGCAAATATCCTTATAATTTTTCAATAAGTTTAGAAATAAAATGGGTTTTATCCTATGTAGAGCCCCTTGCGATGATATAATGTAAAGGCATATGTCGAGAGGAGTTGTTGAGCTAATGAATGCGAAAGATTTAATTGAGAAGCTAGACATGGTGCCTCATCCCGAAGGGGGCTATTATACAAGACCATTCATATCTAAGGAAAAATACATACGACACGATATTCCAGGTGTATCTTCATCTGAAAGAAAACTGTTCACAAGTGAATATATGCTTTTTGAACCGGGCATGATCATGACTTTCCATTCCCTGCGTTCAGAGTCTGTCTGGTATTATCATTATGGTGATGCCTTGAAGCTGTACATCATCTCACCAGAAGGTGACTTATATGAGAAATCACTTGGTATGGCATTCGAACCCGAATGCGCCCCACAAATTCAAGTTCCAAAAAACCATGCCATTGCCATAGAAGCTGGAAAGGGAGACTTTACCCTTATCGGGACCATGATTGCTCCGGGATTTGACATGGATGATTTGAAGGTATACCGCCGTGAAGACTTGCTGAGAGCATTCCCGTACCACAGGGACACCATTATGAAATATACCGTGGAATCCATATATTGACGGCATTTTTTTCGCCTCAGGCAATTATTTATGCTCTATTAAAAATTTATTCACATAATTCTGCTATGCTACTATATGATAATATCAACACAGGAGGCGTACTATGCTAAAAAAATTATCAATCTTTATGGCGTTAATAGCCCTTACAGGTCTATTGGTGACTGGATGCAGCCCCAAAACAGATGCTAAGGATACCAGCAGCACTGATGATGGCAAGCAACCAGATATTGAAACAACAGAGGCTGAGCTTGCTCCAGAAGATATGGCGGGTGTTCCAGATGAGAATATGCCCCATCCCATCGTGACAATGACCATTAAGGACTACGGCGACCTCCAGATAGAACTTTATCCTGAGGTGGCACCAAATACAGTGAACAACTTTATTTCACTTGTAAACAAAGGCTATTACAACGGACTCACATTCCACAGGGTCATCAATGGCTTCATGATTCAGGGCGGCGATCCTGACGGACGCGGTACCGGCGGTCCCGGATATTCTATCAAGGGCGAGTTCACCGATAACGGCTTTGAAAACAATCTGAAGCATACGCCTGGCGTACTGTCGATGGCAAGATCCAACAACCCGGATTCTGCGGGCTCTCAGTTCTTCATCATGCACAAGGCTTCACCGCACCTTGATGGTGCATACGCTGCTTTTGGCAAGGTAACAGAAGGCCTTGAGCTCGTCGATCAAATAGCTAAGGTAAAGACAGGCATGGCTGACAAACCAAAGGAAGATGTGATTATGGAAACTCTGACTGTTGAACTCAACGGTTATGAGGCTGCTGAACCAGACATTATTGAATAATTTTGACTTGAAAGGAAGATTTTAAGTGGAACTGAACATGTTTATCAAATCTATTGAGCTGGACGAGGAACGTCGTATCATTATTCAGGGACAATCTCATTTGGCAGAATACCTGAAGGACGAGCAAACGCGAAAAATGCTTAAGGGCGCGGCAGAAAACGTACTTGGCGAGGATTTCAAACAGCTTGAAATCGGCAAATGCAATTGCAGAATCACTGTAACGCCTGACAATGCTGACGAATGCCTTAAGCGCGTTGAAGAAGAGCTTGTTAAGGGTATTGAAATGGCACTTGCCTTCATGAGCCAAATGAACACTGGCGGAGATGACGATCAGGCCTAAGCTGATAAGGGCTTCACACTAAACATAAAGGACTGCCGACAGCATAAACAAATATGCTGCTTGCAGTCCTTTTTTACTTTTCTCCAGACTTTCCATGGGTATAGCCTACCACCTTAAAATCCGTACTGAGCCTTGCAATCAAATCCTCATATCCCTCGTACTTAGACCGCAGGCAGCTCGACAGATGAACTGCTTCAATACCATTCTTCTTGAATCTGGCGATTTTCTTGTCCAAATCTCCACCGATGTGTGTAAAACCGCAGAGTTCCGCATCTGCCCCATAGGACTCAAATGCATCGATTCGATTCGTAAATGCCTTAAGACATCCACTGCCTGTGCATCGATAGCTTGTATTTGTATTGATAAGTACCGCTATTTTCATTGTACATGTCTCCGTTTTCTTATGTATGCTTCCATTGTACATAAAAAGGCGCAGAAAAACTGTAACATAAGCTACAGTTTTCTGCCATATAAGTTTTGCAGATCACCCTATTTTTTTCGAATCGCCAGACCCTGTTCATCCCGATCAACAATCAGGTTGTCGTAATCCACAACGCTTCCCTTTATAATTTCTCTACCCAGAAGCGTCTCCAGCTTCTGCTGCAGGAACCGTTTGAGCGGTCTCGCGCCGAAATGCACATCATAGGAAGTCTCAACAATATAATCTTTAGCTGCCTCTGTGAGTTCAAGGCTAATGTGCTTGTCCTCCAGCCTCTTTTCAATGTCGCCAACAAGGAGATTGATGATTAACTTCACTTCGCGCCTTGAAAGCGGTGTATAGAAGACAACCTCATCAAGCCTGTTCAGAAACTCTGGTCGGAAATATTCATGTAGCTGCTTTTGAATGGCATTTTTTGTTGCATCTTCAATAACACCCTTGTCTCCCACCTCAGACAAGAGTCGTTCCGAGCCAATATTTGAAGTCATAATGATAATCGTGTTTTTAAAATCAACGGTTCTGCCCTGGGCATCTGTAATACGACCATCGTCAAGTACCTGAAGCAGTACGTTGAACACATCATGATGGGCCTTTTCAACCTCATCAAACAGAATGACGCTGTAAGGCATACGGCGTACGGCTTCTGTTAACTGACCTCCCTCTTCATAGCCCACATATCCTGGAGGGGCTCCTATCATTCTGGCAACAGAATGACGTTCCATATACTCACTCATATCTATACGAATGAGATGTGACTGAGCGTCAAAGAGCACTTCGGCAAGTGATTTTGCAAGTTCGGTCTTGCCGACGCCCGTTGGTCCAAGGAAGAGGAATGAGCCTATTGGCTTTGACGGGTCTTTTATGCCTGCTCTTGACCGGATAATTGCGTCCGTTACCCTCTGAACTGCATCGTCCTGACCAATGACTCTCTCATGGAGCACTTCATCTAAATGGAGAAGCTTGTCCCGCTCAGTTTCCACCAGCTTTTCAAGCGGTATACCCGTCCATCTTGAGACGATGCCAGCAATCTCTTCAGCTGTGACGGTTTCTCTAATCAGCCTGTTCGTATCCTTGTCAGCTTCCTGTTGTGCCATAAGCTGGTCCAGCGCCTTTTCAAGCTCTGGTTTCTTACCATATTTCAGCTCTGCAGCCCGGTCGAGATCATAACTTCTCTCAGCAACTTCGATTTCATGGGTAACCTGATCCAGAGCTTCCTTGAGAGAACTCAGCTTATCAACAGAGGTCTTCTCCATGTCCCATTTGGCTTTTTTACTGCTGTATGTGTCCCGGATTTCAGCGAGTTCGCGTTGAAGCACGCTGAGTTTATCTTTAGAAGCCGTATCCTTTTCCTTCTTGAGTGCAGCCTCTTCAATTTCCATGGTCATGATTCTTCTCGAAATCTCATCAAGCTCAGTCGGCATGGATTCCATTTCAGTCTTTATGAGTGCACAAGCTTCATCCACAAGGTCTATTGCCTTGTCAGGCAGGAACCTGTCGGAAATATAGCGGTCAGACAAAACTGCAGCCTGTATGAGCGCATGGTCGCTGATGTTGACCTTGTGATAGAGCTCATAGCGTTCCCTCAAGCCTCTCAAGATGGTGATGGTACTTTCAACACTTGGCTCTGCAACCTTCACAGGCTGAAAACGTCTTTCCAGTGCACTGTCCTTCTCAATGTACTTCTTGTACTCGGCAAGGGTTGTCGCACCAATGCAGAAGAGTTCACCCCTTGCAAGCATTGGCTTAAGCATGTTGCCAGCATCCATGGCCCCGTCCGTTTTACCTGCACCGACAATGTTGTGCAGCTCATCAATGAAGAGTATGATCTGACCATCGCTTTTTTTGATTTCATCAAGGACGGCCTTCAGTCTTTCTTCAAACTCCCCTCTGAACTTGGCACCCGCTATAAGAGCACCCATATCCAAGGCAAAAATACGCTTTTCCTTGAGGCTGTCAGGCACATCTCCTTTTACAATACGATGTGCTAGCCCCTCTGCAATTGCAGTCTTGCCAACACCAGGCTCACCAATGAGCACCGGATTGTTTTTTGTTTTTCTCGATAAGATCTGAATGGTTCTTCGAATTTCCTCATCACGTCCAATGACTGGATCAAGCTTATTGGTCTTAGCAAGTTCAACAAGGTCTGACCCATACTTGGTGAGAACATCATAAGTGCTTTCCGGGTCGCTTGAAGTGACGCGCTGATTGCCACGCACCTCTTTCAACACTTCCATAACGCTGTTTTCTGTAATTCCGAACTGGGCAAAAAGATCCTTAAGCTCCTTTGATCCATTTTGCAGGATTGAAAGTAATATGTGTTCCACACTGATATACTGATCATTCATCTTCTCCGCTATTTTCTCAGCTTTTAGGAGCATCTTATTGCTCAGTGAAGACAGATAGATCTGATCTTGCCCCGAGACTTTTGGTTTTTTCTCGACCAGAGAAACCAGTCCTCTTTTAAAGACATCCGTCTGGTTGCACAAACGTTCAAGAATTTGTGTTACCAACCCTTCCCTTGACTGAAGCAGTCCCAGCAATATATGTTCAGGGTCGATCGAACTGTTTCCGTAATCGTCAGCTATGAGCTGTGCGTTATTCAGACCTTCTATAGAGTTTTTCGTTAGCTTATTCATATCCATAACAATTCACCTCACCAATTTTCGTGTTTTAGCAGCCGAGTCGACAGAGTGCTAATATCTACTTTTAGAATAGCACCATTTCATTTTTTTTCAAGAGCAAACACCTTGAAAATGAAAGAATTCACCATTTGTTTACACTTTGTTTCAATCCTAAACCCGCCTGGTCGTAAACCATTAATTCAAGACGCATCAGAATTTAAATCCATCGTTACAGACACACCAAAAACAAAAAAACTATTTCCAAATACAGATCTGCTGTGTTTAGAAATAGTCTTCTCAACTTGATTGCGCTATTGATTTTGTACGATTAAGCGTTCATTTCTTCCGGGCTGCATGTGTTTTCCAAATAAACAATCTGATTCTTTCCAAGGCTTTTGGCCTCATAGAGTCCTTCATCCGCCATACGAATCAGATGCTGGGAGCACTGTCCATTGAACGTGACAGCCCCGCCGCTTACAGTTACATGCACTTCTGAGTCTTCATATGTCAAGGCCTCAATACTCATTCTAATTTTCTCGCCAACGGTTCTAGCACTCTCCTGATCTGTTTCAGGTAGAATGACCATGAACTCCTCACCGCCATACCGGCCGACGAGGTCACTATTTCTCACCAGCTGCGTCATGGACGATGCAATGGACTTGAGTACCAAGTCCCCAATCTGATGCCCATATTTATCATTGACGCCTTTGAAGTTGTCAATATCCAGCAAAATAATTGAAAGTGGACTATTGTAACGTTTTGACCGTTCAATTTCAACATCCAGTCTGTCGACAATGTACTTGTGATTATAGATTTGCGTCAGTCCATCGGTAATCGCCGCCTTTGCAAGCTCCGCATTGGCATGCTCCAGTTCTTCTCTGAGTATGAAATTTCTTGAATGCGCCTTGATCCGCGCCATAAAAACACTGGCGTCAAAGGGCTTCATAATGAAATCATCTGCACCTGAACTCAGGATATTGGATATGGTCTTATAGTTGGAAATGGAAGATATAAGTATGACAATGCTGTTCTTTGACTTCTGTCTCAGTGTGAGCAGAACCTCTTCACCGGATATACCCGGCAAAACCAAGTCAAGAATGTAAATAGCATAGTCCTTCTTTGCCGCTAAAAGATCTTCTGCCGATGTATAGGTATCGATTTTACGTATGCCGTGCAAATCAAATATGTTCTTGATCAAGGTATTGACCATGACACTGTCATCCAGTACAGCAATGTCACGATTCATCATTTTCTTGATGACATCATCTTTCTTTTCAAAAGCTTCTATATAAGATTTCAGCTTTTCGTCCGTGAGAGAATCTTTTACTATATAGTCTACAACCCCAAGATCAAAAAGCTTCTTGCGAATATCCATACAATCTGTCGATGTAAGAACAATTACAGGAATATCTTTATACTTAGAAGCAGACAGCTGTTTCATAAAACCTTCACCCGTAATGTCAGATAACTCAAGACCGGTGATAATAAAATGGATTTCTTCTTTTTCCAGTATGTCCAGTGCCTCTTGCCCACCACAAGTGCAAAAATAGCCATGCCCGATATTCGCGACAACATCGCGCGTCATTTCTCTAATGAGCGTACTTTGCTCTATATGAAGTATATTCAAATGATCTACCTCCAAATCACCCCAACCCGTCTCCCGTGTAATTATGCATCGGGAGTCTTTAATCTATTAAAACATAGTGAAAAGATGATATCAACTTGAATTGCGTGAATTTTTATCATTTTATTATATATCAGGAAATATTTTATACAGTCGACTTTGACAGTGTCCAAAAAATGTTCTATTTTCCTCTAAGGGCTCCAATTCCAGCACCTCGTGCAATTATCCTTGGACTTACACCAGTCATAAGTGTTAAAATAAAGCTGGAAACCCGCCATATGAGCTTGTCTAAAACATACAGGCTATTCTAAATACATAACGGAAAGGAAGTAGAATATGAGAATTGGTATTATTGGCGCAATGCACGAGGAAGTTGAAGTTCTGAAGAAAGAGATGGCCGTTGAATCCATGGTATCAAAAGCTAAAATGGATTTTTATAAGGGCTGGCTTCTTGGTAAAGAGATTGTCATTGTTACAAGCGGCATAGGAAAAGTCAATGCTGCAGTCTGCGCACAAATCCTGATTAATGATTTTGAGGTTGAGTGCATCATCAACGTTGGTATTGCAGGAGGACTCCACAAGGATATTTACCCAGGTGATATTGTCGTTGCAGAGAACCTCGTTCAACACGACATTGATACAACCTTCTTTGGTGACGCTATGGGACAGGTTCCAAGACTTGACACATTTGACTTTCCATGCGATGAAAAACTGATTGGCATTGCCAAAGAGGCATGCGCCCATGTTGAAAAGGTAAATACCTTTAGCGGCCGTATTGTTTCCGGAGACCAGTTCATCTCTAAAGCTGAAAAACTGGAGCAGCTTCATTCCGATTTCAACGCTTATGCATGTGAAATGGAAGGTGCCAGCATTGGACAGGTATGCTACCTGAACAATCTGCCTTTTGTTGTAATCCGCTCTATTTCTGACAATGCAATCAACGGTTCTCACATGGATTATGAGAAATTCTCGCACATAGCCATTGAGAACTCCGTTCACATTCTGAAAGACATGCTGTCTTCACTTTAAGCATGAACAGTTATATGAGAAATCCCAAAAGACATGCCTAAAGGCATGTCTTTTGTAATAATTACACTTTTGTATCTTTTACTCAGCTTCCCAATATGTTACAATGAGATTGAAGAATTAACACATCAAATTTGTCTAGTTTTCATTCAATCTGGGTATTGAATATTTGACATATTATCAAGGAGGTCTTTTTATGATTAGCTGGTTTCAGCAATATAATCCAGTAACGCAAGCACTTATAGGTACACTATTCACTTGGGGTGTAACAGCCCTCGGGGCCGCCATGGTCTTCTTCTTCAAAACAATTAAAAAGAACGTGCTTAACGGCATGCTTGGCTTTGCAGCCGGCGTTATGATTGCTGCAAGCTTTTGGTCACTTCTCGCACCGGGTATTGAAATGGCCGAGGAAATCGGCCAGAACCCATGGCTTACTGCGACCATCGGTTTTCTAGGCGGCGGACTCTTCCTTTACCTAGTTGACAAGCTCCTACCCCATTTACATATGGGTCTAGAGACAAATCAGGCCGAAGGTATTAAAACAAGCTGGCAGCGCAGTGTTCTTCTAGTCCTTGCAATAACACTTCACAATATCCCGGAAGGTCTTGCTGTCGGTGTTGCTTTCGGTGCGGCTGCAAGTGGTGATTTGAGCACGGCCAGTGTCGCCTCAGCAATCGCGCTTGCCATTGGTATTGGCCTGCAAAACTTCCCTGAAGGCGCAGCCGTTTCCATTCCGCTACGCCGTGAAGGCTTCAGCCGAAAGAAAGCATTCCTATATGGTCAGGCCTCAGGTATTGTTGAACCTATTTCAGGTGTCTTGGGCGCCTACGCTGTCATTCACATCAAGCCGATTCTGCCATATGCACTTGCTTTTGCAGCTGGCGCAATGATTTACGTTGTTATTGAAGAACTCATCCCAGAAGCCCAGCGTGAAGAGGGTGGTGCCAAGACTGATATCGCAACACTTGGTGCACTCATGGGTTTTGCAGTTATGATGATTCTCGACGTTGCTCTCGGTTAATTGCAATACGTAAACTAATAAAGCCTCACAAAAGCTTTTCCATTTTAAAATGCGAAAGCTTTCTGTGAGGCTTTTTATTTGCCTATGGGCTCACTGCACCGCTCGGCGCAGAACAATAGTAAGACAAATACCTTATTTGTCTATTCCTTAAGCTTGATAGCTACATAAAGGTTTCCTAGAGAAAGGAATGACGTGAAGAAAAATATGTACTGGGGTCCGAAGTTCATCCAGACAATACCGCCAACATATGCACACACGATTGAAACAAAGTGATCCATACTCATGCCAAGAGACAAGGTTGGTGTCAGGTCACTGCTGTCCACAAGAATGGTTTTAAGAAACACGGTTCGGATCATGCCCATCTGTGTTGACATCTTATCAATGATAAAAATCCCGTAAGCGAACATAACCGCCACAGACAGGGATTTCAGAGTGCCTGAAACAAACGTAGCCGTTAGAACCCCGTAGAGGGCATAGACTACAATGAATGACAAGGCATCTGCGTACATGAGCTTTTTCACGCCAAAGCGGTCAAGCCAGCGACCCAGCGCCGGAATGAAAAATATGCCAATTCCCGCTCCAATAATACTCAGAATAGCAATTGTATCGGCTTTCTTACCCAAGAGATCGATTAGTACCCATGGCCCATAAACCATCATGATCTGTTTCTGAACACCAAATAAAATGACCAGATAGTAATAGTACTTATATTCTTTTCTAAAAACAATTTTTGATTTTTTGGGGTGCAGCTCTTCCAAATCATACGTCTTGCTCAAGGTTATCAGAAGGACAATAACAACGCCAAACATTGCGGCTGCAAGAACAAAAGGCCACTTAAAATCTGTCTCAAAGCTGAAGGCACCTGACTTGAAGCCAAAGAAAATGACCATACCAGCCAGCATTCTGAAGCCTGTGTCAATCCCATTGTATTGACCCATCCGCTTACCCAGCATGCCTTTTTCCGCTAGATTGACACCAATACTGTCTTTCATCGGTTTGAAGACATGCATACCAACTGAGTTGATGAATATGAAAACCAGCATCACATTAAAAACGGGGGTTGTCAGACCCAAAACGGCAATGCCGAGAAGGCTGAGTATTTGTGCGATTATGGAAATCTTTATATCACTCAAAAAACTCATGCTTCCAATAAGAAGAACAGCAATCAGTCCCGGCAGCTCCCGTGGAAACTCAATGAATCCCCTTTGGAATGCCGTAACATTATATGCATCTTTGAAGAAATTGGACATAACATTATTGCTAAGACCAAGTCCAAATGCTGAAATTGCAGTAATAGCAAAGAATATCCAAAACTGATGTTTCTTTTTATCTGTCATAATCCCATCCCCGCTCAATATATTTTGCATCCCTAAATATCTATACTTTATACATCATACTATACTTTCGGAAAAACACAAGGGATAGGGATATTAAGTAAAAATTTAACAAAAAGGACCGATGAATGATCATCAGTCCTCATGTGTTCATGCAAAGCTAAGAGTGGTATGTAATTCAATTGCTTCTAAAATTCAAGCACTTTTGGCGGTTCTGACATGGAGTAAACCATTGCAGTGCCCTTTTCAAAATAAAGGACCTCCATTTTATTGTCATCAGCGCTGTAAAGCCTGCTCAGTGTTTTTTCGTTTGCGTCCAGCATCGCCTGGCGCGCTTCAACACGATTATCTCTTTTAAGTGTTCCTTCCAGCCTGATCCATGTTCCAGCTGACATGCCACTGATTTCGACCTTAGGGTTGCTTTCAATCTGCTCATAAACCTTTTTTTCATTGCTTGTCACAATATAAAGCTTTTCTTCAAACGCACAGACAGCACCAAAAGGTCTTACCCGTGGCTGGTCTGCTTCAACAGTCGCCAGATAAAATACACCGCAGTCATTTAGATACTTCAACACTTCTTTCATTATATAGTCTCCTTCCGCAATATACGGTTTCCTTCCGTAAGATACTGTTTTCTTCCGTAAGGTACAGTTTCCTCATACAAACCTTATAAATAGGATATTGATATTTGACGTGCTTCCAAGTATCATTATAAAGTGCATGCACATTATAACAAGTACGATATTTAATGATACCACTATCATTTTCGTTCCTGCTATCATTAAAGATACTTAGAAAGGAAGTTCCTTATGGACAAGAAGGATTACTTTGGCATCTGTCCTTATGCAACTACACAGAAGCTCCTCTCCGGAAAGTGGGCACTCCTGATTTTGCACACGCTTTCACCGGGCCCAGTTCGTTTTAATGAGCTTAAGAGAAGGATGCCTGCAACCATGACACATACGACATTATCCAGACAATTGAAATCACTTGAAGCTGATGGCCTCATCATACGTACGGAGTATTCTGCAATTCCACCCAAGGTGGAGTATTCCTTAAGTGATATTGGACGAAAATTCGACAAGGTTTCCGACGCTCTATTTGAGTGGGGAAATGAATACATTAAATTCCTTGAAAGCAGAGATGTATAATGCCTAGCTACCAAAGCGCAATAGAACTCTATAAGAAACTGGATATTTCCATTTCAGAACACTTTAAAACACATAAGAAACAGCCGCCCTGCAACGAAGGCTGTACATCGTGCTGCAGTCAGTTCTTCGAAGTCTCAGAGCTTGAATTTGCCCTGATTTTCGAAAAGATCGCGGCCTTTACTGGACCTGAAAAATATGCGCTCAAAATGCGTGCAGCCACGCTTTATTCCCTCTTTGCTGAGTACTGGCCCACTTTCTTCGAGGACTATTTTCAGGGCAATGCGTCTTTAAAATCAGACAATGCCTATTACAGCCACGCAGAACGATTTGAAGTGCATCTTCCCTGTGTCTTTCTAAATGAAGCTGGAAGCTGCCTGATTTACGAGGTAAGGCCAACAACCTGTAGAACTACCGGTGTTGGTTTCACACATCTGATCAATCATGGTCCTGTCTGTGAGAAAATCCGATACGGGCTGCTGACACCCCTCTGGCAAGCTGACCTTAGAAAACATACACTGGCTGTAGAGGATGTGAAATGGATAGAAAACCCAGCTTCAAGGGATGCTTACAAGCGACAGTTCCCGCTTTTCTACCTGATCCATAAGCTCTTTGAGGAAGATCAATTTGAAGCGTGGCAGGCTCTGTTGAACGAATACAAGACTGCAGACTCGACCCATACAGGAAGACCAGATGTAGATTAGTCTCCGTCTGTTTATTCTGCTATAATGGCAATAGATTACAAGGAAAGGAGGCATGCAGATCATGAATCTGAACACCTATTTGGACCAAATGTTCCTCTTTAGCAAAATTGGCGGACGCAGTGCGTTTCTTGATAAAATGTATGTTGAAACAACCAAGCGCGGGAATATACTTGTTGTTACCATCAGCGCCATTGAACTTTTTTTCATAGCACGTCTTCTAGTCTTATATGGATTACCGCAAAATATGCCTGTCCTTGAAAGACATTATTTTTATGCCTATTGCTCCCTGATACTAGTTATGGGATTGGTTTGGTTCGCTTCTGCACATATACTGGGGCGCCCAGCCTACAGCTATCGTTTCAAACGCTATGCAACCCTGCTGGTCTGTCAAGGAACCATTCTGCCCCTTATATATATCAGTTGGCTCGACCAATATACCTACGGTCAGGTCAGTGTTTATTTCTGTGCCCTGATTTGTGTTGCACTGTATCCACTGCTTGAGCCCCTGTGGTCTTTCGTTTTTCTTATGTTGAATCAGATCATATTCTCAGCAGGTATTATCGTGTATCAACCGGATCCGCTTGTAGCTTCGGCACACATCCTCAACACAATTCCCTTTGTAATATTCATGTGGCTTATTTCAAGACAGTTCTTCAAGAATAAAATCCATGAGTATGAGGATGCCCATACCATCAAGCTCCAGCGCGATGAGCTTTATCAGCTCTACAGTGAAGAATCCCTATCAGATGATCTGACCCGCATTGGGAACCGGAGATATCTGCGAAAAAGCTTTGAAGCCTACCGCAAAAACTGCATTCACAGCAAACTGCCCCTGACCATGATGTTCATAGATGGAGACAATCTGAAATCAATCAATGACAAGTTCGGACATAACAGCGGCGACAGTTTTTTAAAGGTTATCGCCGAAGCGCTGGAAGTCCACAGCAAGAACCCGGCCACTGCTATTGGACGTCTTGGTGGTGATGAGTTCGTACTCCTTTCTGAAGGCATGACCCATGAAGATGCACGTAAGACCGGTGAAGAAATCCGGGAATACGTTGTGACCCACACCAGCTTCGAGGATGGCAGGTCTGGCAGTGTCAGCATTGGCTTCATTGTCCTTGCCCATGGTGAAATACTTGATTTCAAAAGTGTTTTGGCCCAGGCGGATAGTCTGATGTATGCTGCCAAGCAAAGTGGCAAGAATCAGGTTGTGAGTCTTTAAACCAAGTTAAAAACTTCAAAATGAAAGCATAAAAACCGTCCACTTCACCCTGGACGGTTTTCATTTCCTATGAATATGCCTTCAAACACATATTTAAACATTTGCGGCTACTAGATCAATGATTTGGCATAGGTATTGGCTGTCACACCATAAACCTTCTTAAAATGCTTGTTCAGGTGCGAAACATCCACAAAGTGTTCTGAATAAACAGCTGTATATACTTCCTTTGTCTCTTCAATCAGACATTTGGCACGCTCGAGTCTACAGCTCAAATAGTACTGATAGGGCGATATCCCCACAGACTGCTTAAACAACCTGATCAACTGGTATTTTGATAGGGAAACCTCCTGGGCCACATCATCAAGACGCAGTATTTCCCCTTTTGATTCATGGAGCATTTCCTTAATAATCGATATGCGTCTTTGCTCATTTGGAAATCCTATCATTTCCACAGACCCGTCAAGATGTGCCACAAGTTCCTCAAAATACGCCTCGCATACCGCTGCTTCACAAGTGTTCAAAACACCTGGAGCGACCTTGTAAACAAGGTGTTCAAGCGTCTTGTTGTATACCACCGAGTCCTTGAACTGTATGGGTGTCTTAGCATTCATAGCTTCCTGCATCTTATCTTCAGGCACATAAATCATGACATAATCCAGCTTTTCCTGATTATGTGCCCACCCATCATGAACCTGATGCGGATTGAAGAGAATAACACCGTGAGGGCATGATGACTGCACATTTACCATGGAAGAAAACTGCTGTATGCCGTTCAGGGTCACCCCTAAAGCATATTCCGCGTGTGCGTGCTTCTTATATGAAAATACGTTAAAGCTTGCTGAAAGCGCCCTAATATCAGATGCCTGCTTGTATATGAACTGATTCATAATATCCCCTTCTAAAATTTCAGATTTTATTAAAGTCAATTGTATACCTATTTCCAGTCTGCATCTAGTACATTATTGCAGAATGATAGATGCTTTTAGATTGCTGTAGATTGCTTTGCAGATGT
Organism: uncultured Acidaminobacter sp.; assembly: GCA_963678925.1. Lineage (GTDB taxonomy): Bacteria > Bacillota > Clostridia > Peptostreptococcales > Acidaminobacteraceae. The sequence continues at coordinate 468,981 of OY787533.1, forward strand.
TCAGAACCCAGTCTGCAATAACTTACTATACTTCAAAACACAAATGACTATAATTATCCCTATCGGTCCTATTTCTGATTGACTTGAAAGGAGAAAAATATGAAATTTGATACAAAGGTCGTTATGATTCTAAAAGAGGATCTGGCCGTCTGGCAAAAGCTCAACATCACAGCCTTCCTTGCCTCTGGCATCGGTGGAACACAAAATATCATAGGCAAGCCCTATGTTGATGGCAGCGATATTGCCTACCTGCCCATGTGCAGACAGCCCATCATCATATATGCTGCAAATCCAGACCAGATTAAAGATGTCCTGAACAAATCCATTGCAAAGGAAATCAGATCTGTCATTTATACGGAAGAGCTCTTCGCAACCAAGAATGACACGGAAAACCGTGCAAAAATATCTGAATTCGAAACCGATGCACTCAATCTGGTAGGTCTTGGACTCTATGGCAAGAAGAATCACATTGACAGGATTGTTAAGGGGCTTGAACTGCATAGGTAGTCTTGTCATGTAGCTCTGCTCTATACATATGACAAGATGATTTGCTCTCTCTAATCTCGTCTCAAAGCACAAACTTCAAATTATTTTCAAGTTTTTGATAGGTTCATGTTCTATATGGAAATAAATAGATTGAGACAAGATGCTAGAGTAGCTCAGTGGTAGAGCAGCTGACCCGTAATCAGCAGGTCGAGGGTTCAAGTCCCTCCCCTAGCTCCATATAAAATGTAGAAATCCCAACGCTTTTGGTGGCGTTGGGATTTTTGTTTGAGGTGATTGTTTTTGTGGATGGGGACAATTTGGGGACGAAAAATTATTTTGCTTGAACTCTATATGTTTGCGTATACACCATGTGTGGATACTTTAAAAGGAATGTATTACTACTCTACTCCAGCCAAGAATCTACAAAATATAAAATCTCCATGATTGTCAACATAATACCATAATCACAATTATATTTATATGTTAGTGGATATCGAACAATTTCCGAGAGTGCCGCTTTTGACACCTCAGCAACAATACCATTTTTACTTAGATTTCAAAATGCACCTGAACCAATATTGTAAAAGAGAATATTATTGGATTATGAAATCTTGCATCATCATACCTCCAAAGCTAAAAGAATTTTTTACATTTACAGTGATTCCTCACTTTACTCATATATGATCACTCCATTTTGAATTTATTTCCTCTTTATCAAGTATACCCCACACGTAATACATATGGCAATTTATTTAACTTTATATCATTCCTCTATATAAGAACTAGAAATACTTTGACAATCATTATGCTAGACGTTATTGTGAATATATACTCATAACCTTGCAAAGAAGGGAGACCGCCTATGCGCATCGCAATAGCGACGAAGGATGGACGCACTGTATGCTCCAGCCATTTTGGAGATGCAGATTACTATTTAATTTATAATATTACCGAGTCACAAGCTGTTGAAATCAGTAAAGTTGAAAATATTTCCCCTGAGGAAAAAATGCACGCTGATCCAGAAAAAGCTAAGGGAGTTGGGCAAATCATGCGCTCTCAAGGTGTTGAATGTGCAGTATGTAAAGTTTTCGGACCTAACATACGCAGAGTTGCAAAGTTATTTGTCCCTGTACTGACCAATGAAGAATCAATAGACAAAGTTATAGCGACACTGCAGCAAACACTGGATCCGCTTGAAGCGCTCGTCGGTTTAGGAAACAAAGCATTTAAACTTGATGATCAAACAGACCTGGATATTAATACTGTTGACTAAATTAAAAACGTGCCTTTCAAACGATGAATCATCATCCCTGAAAGGCACGTTTCAAATATTCTTATTCAATTACAAGCACATTTATCACAACTATGAAAGTTACTTTCTACTCCACTTCTTCCCAGTTATGATAAATATTCTGAACGTCGTCGTTCTCTTCCATCAGGTCAATCAGACGCTGCATGTACTTAACGTCTTCTTCGTCTGTCAGCTGCGTCATTGTCTGAGGCAGGTAACGAAGCTCTGCCATGGAGAACTCAAAGCCTTCTGCTGACAGTGCGTCACGTACCGCTGAGAAGTCTTCAACTTCTGTGTATACTTCGAAGTGGTTCTCTTCCACTGTGAAGTCTTCAGCACCCGCTTCAATGACTGCCATTTCAACTTCTTCCTCGTCCATGCCGTCCTGCTTGTCTATTACAAGTACACCCTTGTGGTCAAACATGAAGCTTACACAGCCGTTTGTTCCAAGATTGCCCTTGCCTTTTACAAAATAGCTTCTGACATCAGCAGCAGTTCTGTTCGTATTGTCTGTCAGACATTCAACGAGTACAGCAACGCCACCTGGTCCATACCCTTCATATGTCAGCTCCGTAAATACAGCGCCGTCAGTTTCGCCAGCACCCTTCTTAATGGCACGGTCGATATTGTCATTTGGCATATTTGCAGCTTTTGCCTTTTCAATAGCACTCTTTAGCGCTGCATTGTATTCAGGATCAGGTCCGCCCTCACGAACAGCCACCATGATATAGCGACCCATTTTCGTAAAAACCTTGCCTTTTTTCGCGTCCTGCTTGCCTTTTCTGTTTATGATCGTTCCAATACGACCCATATGTTTCAACTCCTTAAGTCTATAGTTATAAATATTTTCATTACGATTATTCAATATGCGCATGAAAAATTCATGCAGTGCTTAATCATTTTATCATATTTTTCAAAAGTCCAAAAGGCATATGGTCATATCTTATCAAATGTGTTCAACCACATTCTTGATCCACTTTCGTGAAACAAATCGGTAGGCCCCTAGTGAACTCTTAATGACTTCCTCAATCATGAAAGCGGCCACGACCATATAGGCTGGCCATTTAAAGATAAGCGCCCCCGCAAATGCAATGGGTACACCAATCCCCCAAACACTCAAAGTTTCAATAATCATAGCGAAGAGTGTGTCGCCTCCGCCGCGGAGTATCCCTACAATAAACATCAGGTTCATCATTTTAGGGAAATTGTAAAATGCCACAATCCGCATCATGTAGATTGCGTCCTGCTGTACGTGGGCAGGTACCTTGAACATCGATGCAATTGACGGTGCAAGAATATATAAAAAGAAACTTGTAATCAGACTGACAATCAAGGTGAGGCGTATGAAACGCTTGCTGTAATCCATGGCAAGATGCTCTTCACCGGCGCCAATCCTATTTCCGATAACGACCTGACAGGAGTTGCCCAGACCGATAAATGCCACTTCAAAGAAGCGGTATACTGCCATCATGACTTGGAAGGAGGCAACAGCATCCGAATTGATCCTTGCCATGGCCATGGTGTACATGACCGTTCCGAGGGCCCATAGACCTTCGTTAATGATTACCGGAAGCGCCGTCTTGAGTATGCGCTTCACAAAATCTACTCCAAAATCCTTCAGTTCATGGAACTTTGCGGCTAAAACGTTATCGGTTTTATAAATGAGGATCAGAAGCATGGAAAGCTCAAAAACACGGGCAATCAGCGTTGCAATGGCTGCACCGCGCGCGCCCATTGCAGGCAGTCCAAAGAGCCCGAAAATGAGAATCCAGTTTCCAAAAGTGTTCACCAGAATTGAAAGGGAACTGACAACCATAGGAAGCCTAGCCTGCTCCACACCACGTGATGCGACAGAGTACATCATGGTCACGGTTGTGAACACATAGCTGAGAGAAACAATTTTCAAATACTCAGCACCAATTTGTACAACGGCCTGTTCCTTTAGGAAGAGCTCGAGAACCTGAACCGGGAACAAAAATCCCGCCAGGAAAAATACAAAGCCAATAAATATGCCGCCCACTAGACCGACACCCATGGTTCTTCTTATATTCGCAATGTCCTTTTTTCCCCAGAACTGTGCTATATAAACTGAAACACCGCTATTTATGCCAAATACAAGAAGCGTCATCAGGAAAAACACCTGGTTTGCCAGCCCTACGGCTGCCAGCGCTTCCTTGCTGACTCTTCCAATCATAATCGTATCAATCAAGTTCAGTGCCGTCTGTATGAAATGCTGAAGTGCGACTGGTACACCGACGGTTACCAGGGCCCGCTTAAATGGGTCGTTCTTGTAGTTTTTGAATAAACCTTTCATAGTCATCCTACTTTCTGTGCCGTTCACGACGATACGTACCCATTATACCGTTAAAATTTTTAAAATGCTATACATAAAAACACGGCGTGATATATATCACACCGTGGACAAATACTGAAATTCGTATTTTCTTATATTTTGAAAATCTATTTGATAACCTTGATTGTTCCAAGTGTAACATCATCAATATCCGTAATCATTGTGTCTTCTGCCTTTAGGAACTCAAGATAGTCAATGACCTCATCCGTAATGAGTTCGCCCGGCGTTACCACTGGAATCCCCGGAGGGTAAGCCATAACAGACTCTCCGCTTATTCTGCCAGCTGCGTCCTTTAGGGCAATGATCTCCTTGCCCGCATAGAAGGCATCTCTTGGTGAGATTGAAAGTTCAAGTGCATGTGGCTTGCGTGCAACACATTGCTTCTTCTTTTCATTGAAGTAACGCTTAGAAATATCCTCAAGGGCTTTAACAAATGCCTCAAGGCTCTCTCTGGAATCGCCCAGGCTTACAATGGCCAGAATGTTGCCTGTATCTCCAAGCTCCATCTGAATGCCGTACTCGTCCCTAAGAATGTCGTATACCTTGAATCCTGTGAGTCCGAGGCCAGAAACGTTGACAACAAGCTTTGTCTCATCAAACTGATGTGTGCCTTCAGAAGCTTCAAGCTCCTTGCCAAATGCATACAGTCCGTCGATGGCATTGATTGCTGTACGTGCTTCTCTGCAGTGGTCAAGAACTTCGCTGAGCATTTCAGTACCGCGCGTCGCCAGATTCTTACGTGCTACGTCAAGACTTGTCATCAGAAGATAAGAAGCACTTGTCGTCTGGTTCAGATTGATGATTTTACGAATGTATTTGCGCTCGATTCTGTTTCCTCGCATGAGCAGGGCTGATGACTGTGTCAGAGATCCCCCTGTCTTATGAAGGCTCACTGCCGCCATGTCTGCGCCTGCTTCCATGGCACTTACAGGCAGGTCTCCATGAAAATGAAGATGCGCGCCGTGCGCCTCGTCAACAAGTACCGCCATATCGTGTGCATGTGCAACACGTACGATTTCCTTGAGGTCAGAAGCCGAGCCGTAGTAAGTCGGATTAATCAGAAAGACCGCTTTTGCTTCTGGATTTTCAACAATGGCGTCCAAAATCGCCTGCGTTTCCACACCCAGTGCTATGCCAAGCTCTTCATGAAATACCGGTTGAACATATACAGGACGTGCACCAGACATAATCAGTCCGTTTGTTGCAGACTTATGAGCGTTTCTTGGCAGGATGATCTTATCATTCGGGCTGCATACAGACATGATCATTGCCTGTACACCAGCGCTCGTTCCGTTCACTAGAAAAAACGCATGATCTGCACTGTAGGTCTCAGCGAGAAGTGCCTCAGCTTCAGCAATGACACTCGTCGGGTTCCCCAAATTGTCCAGACACTTCATCGAGTTCACATCGACTTGAAGGACCGTATGTCCCAGAAATTCTGTAAGCTCAGGGATACCTTTCCCATGCTTGTGCCCAGGAACGTCAAATGGTATTACCCCTTCGCTATGGTATGCCTTCACCGCATCAAGCAGCGGTGTGCGTAATTGCGTCATATTCAGCGCCTCCTCATGACAGCCAGCGTCAGTTCTCTGAGAACCTTGCACGCAGCAGCTGTTGAAGCTCCCGTCGGGTCATAATGCGGAGAAAGCTCCACCACATCAGCCCCTACAATATTAAGTCTACTCAGCAGACCTGTAATCTGCATCATTTCTTTAAAAGTGACCCCGCCTGGCTCAGGTGTTCCTGTTCCAGGAAAAATAGATGGGTCCATAATATCAAGATCTATTGTGACATAAACCGGCTTGTCACCCATAGCTTCCACAACAGACTCAAGGGTTTGTGCAGAAAACTTTTCCATGGTTGTATGCGCACTTGCAAATTCAAACTCAGTACGCTCACCCGAACGGATTCCAAACTGATAGATTCGTCCATCTCCGAGAATATCATGTGCACGACGAATCACCGTGGCATGGGAAAATGGCTCATCCATGTAGTCTTCACGCAGGTCTGCGTGTGCATCAAAGTGCAGCAGCATGAGGTCAGGATATTTTTCAGCACTTGCCTTAATCGGACCATATGAAACAAGATGTTCTCCGCCCACCATAAGGGGTACCTTTCCATCTTCCAGTATTTCTTTTGCCTTGTCGTATAGCATTTCAAGACTGCGTTCCTTGGAGCCGAACGGTAAATCCAGGTCACCGCCATCATGAAGGGCATAGTCCGTCAAGTCCATATCCATATACGGACTATAGGTTTCAAGACCATCAAATTCCGAACGCATGGCAGCTGGACCAAACCGAGTTCCCGGTCTGAAGGATGTCGTACCATCAAATGGCGCGCCAAATACAACCAGCTCAGATGCTTCGTATGAAGCGTCAAAACCCATGTATGTCATCACATTGAGTGACATTCTACACACCTGCTTCCACTTCAGAAATCATTTCACGCACAAAATTCGGAAGCATGAAAGCACCTTTGTGGAGATCTGTATTGTAGTAGCGCGTCTTAATGCCCAGTGCATTCCACTCTTCCACCCTGTCATTGTCTACTGGATCGATTCCCTTTGAGGCGAAACCAAACAGCCAGTGTCCAGATGGATACGTTGGAATGTGGAACTGATACGTCTTTGCTACTGGAAATATCTTGCATATTTTACCGTATGAACGCTTGAACTCACGCACGTAGTTTGGATAGTATGGGCTCTCGCTTTGGTTTACAAGGATACCCTTTTCAGTAAGACCGTCATAGCAGTCCTGGTAGAATTCGGTCGTAAACAGGCCTTCCCCTGGTCCGATAGGATCCGTTGAATCCACAATAATCAGATCGTAGAAGTCCTTTTGCTTTTTAACGAATGCGACACCGTCTTCAAAGTACAGATTCACACGGGGATCATCAAGCTTTGAAGCTGTCTGTGGCAGGTACTCTCGACAGACATCAACAACCATTTTGTCGATCTCTACCATATCTATTTGCTCAATTGACGAGTAGCGTGTTAGTTCACGTACCGTACCGCCGTCGCCAGCACCAATAACCAGAACTTTTTTGATATCAGGATTCGATGCCATCGCAGGGTGAACAATCATGTCGTGGTAAACGAACTCATCTTTTTCGTTGACCATCATCAGCCCATCCAGTGTGAAGAACGTTCCAAACTCCTCAGACTCAAATACGTCGATTGTCTGGAATTCACTTGCACCGCTGTAAACCTGCTTCTTAACCTTTATGCTGAAACGAACGTTGTCCGTATGCTCTTCTGTGTACCATAGTTCCATGTTAAAGCTCCCCTCGTGAAATCCTTTGACTAAACTGCTTCCTCTTCAATCGGTTTGAAATGGATTGGGCCTTCAATGCCTGCATAACGTCTGATTTTATCAGTCATGCCTCTTGCCACTTCCATTGATTCCGAACGCTCAGACTTGAATACCTTCTCCAGATAATCGAATCCAACCCATGGATTGATTGTGTCGCCGCAAGTAAAGAGATCCACTGCCGCATAACCAAATTCTGGCCAAGTGTGAATTGTCAGGTGCGATTCTGCAATAATAACAGCGCCCGACACGCCCCATGGATTGAAGTGGTGGAATACACTTTCTACCACAGTCGCCTTTGCTTCTTTAGCTGCCTGAATCATATGCTCTTCAATCAGCTTATGACTCTTTAGTATTTCCTCATCACAATTATAGTATTCAACCAGGATATGACGTCCCAAAAATTCCATTTTCATAATTAATTCCTCCCTAAATTCAATCTTTCAACAAGAGGCGTATTTATACGCCTGACCCATGTGGCTCATTTTGCGAGAGCCTCTTGTCCGTAAGAAGAAACTCGCTCTATTTTGCACTTTTCCAAAACGACGATTTTTTTAACAGTTTTTCTTAGTTATACTAAACAGAATATATTATTTAAGTGTTATTATTAGAATTCTTATATTAACTAAGCTTTATGTTTACCAATACTAAATATACTCCGTTTTTGAAAAATGTCAATATATACAGTGAAAATTTTAGGTTATTTTTTGAATTAAAACGCCACAACTACTTATATTACTAACTTTTTAATTATTACTATTTAGAAACACAGCGCTTGTGTCTATTGAGAAAATCGGCTTCTATAATGAATACAATTTCTGAACTTTTGCGATTTTGATTAAAATAGTCATTTTGTACACTTTTAAATTTTTACAACCCACATATTTATTAATACTAAACATTTAATGTTATTTATTGAGGTTTTTATAATAGTGTTTAGAAATACAGTACTCAAACTTAAATATATGCGATTAGAAAACGTTCATTTTTCAAGCTTTATGGGCTTTGCTGCTTTGTAGTTTGTCGCTTGCCGACTTTTCAATTTTTTTCTATGAGCATAAAGGGGATTTTCACACCCTATCTGGACAAAAAGAAAAGAGCCCAAAGACTCGACCTTGGGCTCTTTATTGCTTCATTTATAATTGTACTTTCTAATAAGACACAGCTTAAAACGCTGGCGGCGCTGGCGGCATTACACGCTTATGCGCTGTTCTTGTGTGCATTCTTTCAATAACTGTCTTATCTTCATCTGAAACCGGCTTGCCTTCCAGATAATCGTCGATCGCATCATAAGTGACACCCATCTCTTCTTCATCTGTCTGGCCTTCCCAAAGACCTGCACTTGGTTTTCTGTCTATAACAGACTGTGGGACACCCATATGTCTCGCCCATTCAAACACTTCACGCTTTGGCAGATTTGCAATTGGAAGAATATCCACACCGCCATCACCATACTTGGTAAAGTAGCCGGTATGAACTTCTGCTGCATTGTCTGTCCCTGCAACCAGGTAACCTAAGTTGTTGGCAACCGCATATAGGGTACTCATACGCAGTCTTGCACGCAGGTTGGCGTCTGTAAGCTGGTGATTTGTTGTCGTAAGCTCTGACACTGCTTTTTCAATTTCGCCAAGCAGGACTTCATGTGTTTCTGTCAGTTCCACTTCAATATATTTGATTCCAGCTGCGATAGCAACGGACGTCGCGTCTGCCTTGTCCTTTGGATTGCTCTTACAAGGAAGAATCACACCAAGGCTATTCTCTGGAAATGCACGTTTAATCAGGTTTGCAACTACCGATGAGTCAATGCCACCCGACAGACCTACTAGAATTCCTTTTGTTCCAGATACTTCGACCTGTTCTCTAAGCCAATCTACGATTTGATCAATTTTTTGGTCTATTGTTTTACTCATACCGCACCTCTTTCAACAATTTTATATGTATACAATATACTATTTGTGTACATATTTTTCAATACATACGGATCATGTGTATTTCTTTGATATTTCCCTAATTAGAAAAACGCCTTGCAGACGGTGGAATCCACCGCCAATGCAAGACGTCTTTGTCTCATGAGTATTTTATCTAATGCGATTAATGCTTGTCAAGCTCCACCAGCACGCATGCATGATAGACAATCTTCACACCTGCTTCTTCAGCGCGCTCAATAATATCTAGATTAAAGGCTCCCGGCTGGAACCAAACGTATTCGATGCCGAGTTCAATCGCCTCTTCAAGCGCCGCTGCAGCTCGATCTGGAGAAACGACAACATTTACGCACTCTGGTTTTTCAGGCATATCCTTCAGGCTCGCATATGTCTTCACACCTTCAACCTCATCATATACCGGGTTGATTGGTGTTACAGAGTATCCACGACCATCAAGCTTTTTAAAAATCTTGTTTCCAAACTTTGATGGATTCTGTGTTGCACCTACAACAGCCCATGATTTTTTATTAAGCATTTCTGAAATAATCTTTTCCATATTCTTCGCCTCCAATCCCCCTCTAGAGGGGTTTAAGTCATTGTACAATAGAATGGCAAATGGGTCAATCTATCTCAACTGAGCTCAACAGCCTTTCCATTGAGGATTGTCAGATAAAGTTCCTCGTGCTCACTGATTTCAGCCTTTCCATTTGTCATGTCGACGACCTGTGCTGAAAAAGTCTCGTATTCTGCTGGCTCTATGAACACAATCGTATTCACGATGTCCAGATACTCGGTCTCTTTAATGAGATAATTGTCGTGGTTCATCAGAAAGTTCTGGAATTTGCCATGCAGTGTATAATCGAGTTTTACATGCACTTCCTTATAAATGCGCTTTTCGACGACCTGAGCTGCTTCGACCGCTAATTTTGCAGCATGGGTATATGCACGAACCAGACCGCCAGTGCCTAGCTTGATACCGCCAAAATAACGCGTTACTACAATTGCCAAATTCGTTATGCCTTCATTCTTCAGCATGGATAATACCGGAACACCTGCGGTTCCAGAAGGCTCACCATCATCACTGTAGCGCTGCACCTCAAACTTCTCTCCAATTAAATAAACGGGTACATTATGCGTTGCATCCTTATGCTTCTTTTTAATCATTTCGACAAATTCAGCTGCCTCATCTTCACTTTCCACCGGCTTTGCATAGCCGATGAACCGTGACTTGCTGATGATGTCTTCTGCCTCACCATAGTCAAATATGGTCTTATATGAACCCAATCGCTTTCACCTCATTGCTAGTCTGTTACATATTTCATGTATTTGTTATAATCCTTGTCCTTCAGTTCGACCCGAATGGATGTCCCCGTTTCGACATACTCCGTCTCAAGGACATTTCCTATTTCACAGATTTGCGAGTACACCGCCCCATCACTGAATGGAATCAGCATATTGGCAGTGACCACATCACTGAAAACATGCTTTCGTACCATCTCTATTAACTGGTCGATGCCTTCGCCCGTATGCGCGGAAATCTGAAGCACATTCTCAAACTTAGGGATTCCGCTCCTGTCTTCGAGCAAATCTACCTTATTATATGCAATAATCTGCGGTTTGTCAGAAGCGCCAAGCTCACCCAGAACCTTATTGGTCACAGAGATCTGAAGCTTGTAGTGCTCCGTTGAAGCATCGACGACATGAATGATCAGATCTGCCTCGACAACTTCTTCAAGAGTTGCCTTGAATGCCTGTACAAGCGCATGAGGCAGCTTTGAAACAAACCCTACCGTATCGACGAGTACAAAAGGTCTGTTGTCGTCAAACTCAATTCTTCGTGTATAGGTGTCCAGTGTCGCAAAGAGCATGTTCTTTGCAAATACCATTTTTTCCTCATCGGCCTCACTGCTCATGGAAATCAGCTTGTTCATAAGTGTTGATTTGCCCGCATTGGTGTAGCCAACCACTGCAACCACTGGAATTTCATTGCGGGTTCTCTGCTGACGCTGTGTTTCACGCACTTTCCCAGCTTCTTTGATTTGACGTCTGATGTCCGTAATACGCTCGTTGACACGTCTTCTGTCTATCTCAAGCTTTTGCTCACCAGGACCTCTTGTACCGATTCCAGCACCCGTTCTTGAAAGCGCCTGTCCCAGTCCTCTTAATCTTGGAAGTCTGTACTGCAGCTGAGCCAACTCTACCTGCAGCTTGGCAACCTTGGTCCGCGCACGTCTTGCGAAGATGTCAAGTATCAGCGCCGTTCTATCAATAACCGTAACCTGGGTGGCAGCTTCGAGATTCCTAAGCTGTGCCCCTGAGAGTTCATCATTGAAAATGACCAGGTTTGCACCCATGTTTTCAGCCATTTCACGCAGCTCTTCCACCTTGCCTTTTCCAATAAGTGTGGCCGGATCGATTGTCTGCTTATTTTGAATCATCATTCCAAGAACTTCAGCACCTGCTGCAAGTGTTAGCTCGCTCAACTCGTTCATGGACTCTTCTATTTCGATTTCAGCAAAACGCTCATTTCGGTTGAACCCAACCAGTATCGCGCGCTGAACCAAATCTTCTATCATTTCATTTTTTTCCGTCATAAGACCGTCTCCTTTCAAACTCTGCGTTATGCCCTTCTGAGGGCGCTCCTACTGCTACTGTCTTTTGATCATCTTCCTCACGCCTTTCTGGAGTATTGCGGTCAATAGTATTTTATCACAGCTTTTTTGTGAGCACCACATTGTTACAATTTGGTGAAGGGATTCATACTTAAATTAACATCGAATCGAGCGTGTGATATAATACCTATGTTTAATAATGAAGTTGCTTGGGAGGATCAAATGAGCACTCAGAATAATGAAAATCAAAACAATTCCTCGTCGACTAAGCCACGACGTAAGCGAAAAAAGAAAAAGAAGCGCAATGGGTTTATAACTTTTCTAAAATGGTTTGTACTCATTGGAATGATAGTCGGGCTTATTGGAGCAGGGGCGACTGTTGCATATGTCAACAATCTCATCCAGAATACCGCTGCAATTGACCCATCGCGGGTAAATGACCTTCTTGATGAAAACTCTGTCATACTCGACCCTGAGGGGCGTGTGCTGGAAACCATTCAGAAGGACGGCCTGCGGACGATTATCAAATACAATGATATCAGTCCATATACAGTCAATGCTTTCGTAGCAGTTGAAGACAAGACATTCTGGGATCACAATGGCTTTAATTTCATCAGAATGGGTGGTGCAGTACGTGATGCCTTGTTCAAGGGTAAACGTGTGCAGGGTACAAGTACCATCACGCAGCAGCTTGCACGAAATCTTTATCTGTTCGACACGCGTTCAGAACGTTCAATCGACAGAAAGCTCAAGGAGGCATACTACTCCATCAAGCTCGAGAATTACCTGACAAAAGAGCAGATTCTTGAAACCTACCTCAATACGATTTACCTGGGGTCAAACTCCAACGGCGTTGAAGCGGCTGCACATGCCTACTTCTCAAAGGAAGCCAAGGATCTTGACCTTGTTGAGTCGGCAATGCTTGCTGGTATCCCATCAAGCCCGTTCAACTACTCGCCAATGAGAACCATCAAGAAGGTGGACGTCACTGAAGAACATTACATACTTGATGATTCAGACGATCTTTACACGATTGTCTATAACGATGGTGTGGAAGACCGCTACAAAACCGTACTCTATCTGATGCATGTAAACGGATACATCACAGACGGTGAGTATGAGGCGGCAAAAGATGTCGACCTGAGAACACGTCTTATTCCTGGAAAGGAAGCTGGCGGCGAGATTACCTCCTACTTCTCAGACATGGTGCGAGATGACGTCATCAACGACCTCATGGCTGAAAAGGGCTGGACCAAGGAAGAGGCGCTGAATGCACTCTATACACAGGGCCTTAAAATCTGGTCAACAATTGACTTCGATATGCAGAAGACCCTTGAAAACGCCTACAGCAACAGAAACTTCACGACTTACTTTGGAGAGCCTACACACAATGCAGTCAAGCGATTCCAAAGTGAGCATGGCCTGACAGCAGACGGCATCGCCGGCAAAGGCACCCTTGCAAAGCTTGAATCTCTGGGCCTTGCAAATACAAGTGATTTTTCACTTTCATCCTATAGAAAAGGTACCGACCATGAGGATGTCATCCTTCTAAAGCGCGCCATGGACAGTCTTGGCCTGCTTACCTACAATGACAACTTCCCAAAGGTAACGGTCAATTTCGACGCGCAAAAGAATATTATTTCTAAGGAAAGCAAGATGATTCTGCTTTACAGAAAAGCAAACCTTGTAAATACAAACAATCAGCTTGTCATTCCTTCATCAAACTATAGTTATGACAGTAACGGAAATCTTGTACTGCTGAAAAACAAGTTCCTCAATATCTATCCGGTCCGTCAGAACGGTGAGATTGTTAAAATCAAGGTAGATGTTAAAAACACCTATACCTATGATGAGGAAAACCCAGCCAATACGAGAAACTACTCTGGAAGCTATAACATTGTTGACCTGTATCAGCATCAGGGCAGAGACCTTCTGATTCCTGACGCGTACAAGTCAATGGACGACAGCGGCAACTGTGTTGTTGACAAGTCCCTCTTTACGGACTATCCAGACTTTTTCATCAAAGACGGCAACAACAATCTGCTTGTGGGCGATGAAAACTATGTAATCAGTGACAAGGGCATTATTCAGCCGCAATCTGCCATGGTTATCATCGATTACAGAACCGGTGAACTGAAGGCCATTGTCGGTGGCCGAAACGTTACGGGTCAAAAAATCTATAACCGTGCCATCAATCCAAGACAGCCCGGTTCATCTATCAAACCAATCGGCGTATATCTGCCGGCGATTGACAGCCGACAATACACAGCCGCATCGGTATTTGACGATGTTCCAACCTTCTTGAAATACGGCGCGCCAAATGAAATCTGGCCAATCAACTGGTATGCGAAATCAAGCGCTTACCAGCCATACTGGGGCTTGCAGACACTACGTAAGGGCATCGAGTACTCGCAAAATGTCATTACGGTCAAGCTTGCAAATGCACTGGGTGTGGACCTATGTATCGAATACCTTCAGAAGCTTGGTATTTCAACCCTCGTCCTGGATGGCAGCGTGACAGACAAAACCCTATCAGCAGTGGCACTCGGGGGTATGACACACGGTATCACGCCACTGGATATTACGGAGGCCTATGGTACAATTGCCAACAAAGGCGTTCGAAATGACACAATCACCTACACGAAAGTGACAGATAACAGCGGTGAAATCATTCTCGAAAAGAAGCCAATCAAATATCAGGTTGTTGACGCAGAGTCTGCATTCATTGTTCAGGATATGATGCGTACAGGTGTTCAAAGCGGTATTGCTTCTACTGCACAAATCCGCTCAGGAAACCTTGGTATTCCTGTTGCAGGTAAGACCGGTACCACATCCAACAAGCTGGATGCTTGGTTTGTTGGCTACACACCATACTATGTAGGTGCGGTCTGGTTCGGAAATGACGTCAACATGCCACTTGACCAAGGGTCGACCATCAGTGCGAAATTCTGGAAGAATGTCATGACACAGATTCATGCAGACCTGCCAGATAAGGATTTCGATGCTGCCCCTGACAATCTGATCAGAAGACAGGTCGATACAATGTCAGGCAAAATGCCAACTGAGCTCTCCTATGAGGATACACGCGGCACCGTCATTACAGAATGGTTTATCAAGGGAACCGAACCTACTGAGCCGGACGATGTCCACGTAAAGGCGGCAGTTTGTTCAGAAAGCGGCAAGCTCGTTACTGAGTACTGTCCGACAACCCTGATTGAAGAACGCGTATTCACTCAGCGTAAGGAGCCTTATGAGCCCGTTGTAAAAACAAATGCCTATGGCTCTCCGGTACTTGATGCTGAAGGCAACCCTGTATATATTCTGCCTGGAGACTGGGCATACGAGCTCCCTACTGAAACATGCGACATTCATAACGGCGAATACATCAGTATCGACCTCGGAGCTGCTGTAAATGGATACCTTTATCCGCTATCGACACTTCAGGATGGCACAAAGGTTGTAAACTTCCCGTTTGATATTACACTCAAGGACGAAAGCACTTTGACACTTCCAGTTGGAACGAAAATTCTTTTCGGCGGCATCCTGTCGCTTCCTGATGGAACGGTTGTCTATTCCGATGAAGTAAAACAAATGATTCTGCCTGATCCGATACCAGTAGATAACCTGACACCAGACACTTCTGGCAGTGAAGCTACTGAGAGTTCAGAAGAAGTGGTTCCGGTGGAAGAATAAAAGGTCTCAAAAACTGCAATACCCTGCTGAAAAGGTATTTATCACCTTTCAGCAGGGTATATTTTTTGTATAAGTTCCTTTTTTGGGGTATGTTTATCATGAGGTGATTTCTATGAAAAGATTATCAACAATAAAAAAGTATACAGCAGCGGGCCTTGCATTTGGTGCCTGCTTTCCAATAGGCGCATTGGCATTTGAATGGATCCGTGTTGGTCACCAGGGCATAACCCCTTCAATCCAGCAGCTTCATATGGATAATCCGATTCTATTCATGATTGACACAGCACCGATTTTTCTTGGCCTCTTTGCCATGTTCGGCGGTAAGGCGATGACTATGGCGGAAATGCAAAAAAAAGAGCTGGAGGAGGCATTTCTTGACCTACAGGACAAGGAAAGCCGCGTACAGCTGCTGCTTGATGAGTCCGACATGCACCGCGCCCATGTCATTACACTCTGTGAAGCTATTTATGATAATTTTAAGGAAATCGACCATTTTCTAGATGCCAGCATTGAACATAAAAGCACACTGGAGCACTCGAGTGCTGAAATCACATCTGCCATATCCACACTCACCACCAGCTCGACTCAGCTTAGCAGCAAAGCTCAGCAGGGAATCGACGTACTGGATACATCTGAGCGTTCTCTCAAGGCTCTAAAAGACAATCTCGCACATTTGTCTGAAGGCATCCAAAGCGTGGATACACTTTCCACTGACCAGCTCACCACAACCACACAATTCAAATCACATGCAGAGGCTATTATGGATGTCTTTTCAAAAATAAACGAGATATCCGACCAGACCAATCTCCTCGCCCTAAATGCCGCCATAGAGGCCGCACGTTCCGGCGAATCCGGCAGAGGCTTTGCCGTTGTTGCAAATGAAATCCGTGCGCTTTCTGAATATACAAAAGCCACTATTGAAAAAGCAGATTTAGCGCTTTCCGGCTTTTTATCCGGTACGCGTTCAATCGATGAAAACCAGGAGAAAATCGTGCAAACCCTAAAGGACCTGAATGGGCACAGAAATATTATGCACGATCAAGCCCAAGCGCTTTCAGAGCATTTCAAATCCCTTGACATAGACTACGGGCATATTGTTACGCTCATTGGCGATGAGGGCGAAAAAATTGCCATCATCAACCAGCAGATTTCCGAGCTTCGGATTTTATCTGATCAAATCAGTGCTGGCATGCAAACGGGTGCTGCTGCCATAGAGACAAACAGGACATCCGTTTCTTCACTGAAGACTTCCACAGAGAAATGGGCACAGCAAACTGACATGAATATCTAAAAATTCTTCAAGTATTAATGGGCACCCACGATTTCGACAATCTTGTAATCTCTTTTCTGTGCTAGGTCAATAAACTCGTTCTGCACACGCACCAGGGGTCTGAACTTGTCATACTGATTCACCATAATGATCTCGCCGACCTTGCCATTGGAAAGAACGACTTCCCCACCCACCAGAAATGATGTTATGAACTTTACAAGCCGCTCAGTCACTCTCGGATCCAGTTCAGAGTAGGACAGGTTCCACAGCAGCTCTGTAGCCTCAATAATCGAATATGCATCCCGGTAAGGTCTGTTTGAAAGAAGTGCATGATAGGTATCTGCTACAGCAACAATACGCGCATGCTGATTGATACAGACCTTGTCGATTTTATAGGGGTAACCACTGCCATTAAGCCGCTCATGGTGTGTTTCTACAATATGTATGATATCGTTGTCAAATCCACCCGAGTCCGTCAGTATTTTTTTGGTAAGTCCGACATGCCCTTCTATCTGAATGCGTTCCTCAGATGTCAGCCCTTCTTTTTTTAACAGGATTTCATCCGGAAGCATCGCCTTGCCCAAATCGGACAAATAGGCTGCCTGTGCAAGCTTATAAATACTTTGATGCGGCACATTGAGCCATTTTGCCAGAAGGACAGAAATAATGCACATACTCGTTGTATGTGTATATTCATAGCCTTCTTCGGACTTCATCTTACTCAGAACACTGAAGATGTCATCGTATCTGTAGAACTCTTTAACAAGATTCTTGACAACATCAAGAACAGCTTTGGAATCTATGGATTTTCCAGCTTCAACGCGTTTACACATTTCCTTATAGAAAAGCACTGCTTCTTCAAACTTTTCACGTCTAGCTGTTTCCTGTCTGACCACCGCTGCAGGTTCTTCATTTTTTGGCGCCTTATATTCAAGTTCAGGTATTTCACCAATAAAAGCTTCATATGCCGGTTCCTCGGCTTGATTGTCTTCAATGAAGACAAAATCCACATCCATGAAGCTCAGATTCATAATGTTTTCTTCAGTCAATACTGCCCCAGCTGGAAGTACAATGGCATCGTAATTGTTCAGAATATCCTGAGCCAATACCATGCCTGGTTCAAGATCCATCGTATCTTTCATTATCATATAATGCTTCCCCCAATAAGATTCTCTATAATACATCCATTATATAATATGTTCCAGAAAGCATTCAATAAAATAATCCCCCTGATCTATCCGCATCAGGGGGACACTATTAACCTTCAAATTCTATATCAATGATTTCTTTGCCTGCAATTGCGGTGTCGATCAGTGTTTCCACGTCGAGCAGGCTTTCCGATTCTTCAATGTTGGCTACTCTTGGACGCGTTACTACCTTATCTGGCAGGAAGACCGTACAGCAATCTTCAAATGGCAGTATGGATGTTTCAAAGGTTCCGATTTTCTTGGCCCATTTGATAATATCCACCTTATCCATGGCAATAAGCGGTCTGAGTACTGGAAGTGTCACACGGCTGTTAGTGACCGTCAGACCCTCAATCGTCTGGCTAGCCACCTGTCCGATGCTCTCACCCGTTATCAGTGCCTGGCATCCGCGCTCACCAGCAATTTTCTCAGCAATCCCCATCATGAAACGTCTTGAGAGGATTGTCATTTCCTCTTCTGGACAGTGTTCATTGATTGCTTGCTGAATCTCAAGCAAATTCACATTGTGGACTCTGATCTTCCCTGTGTACTCCGATACAATTCGCGCAAGTTCCATGACCTTTTCCTTTGCCCGTTCACTTGTAAACGGATAAGAATGGAAGTGTACAGCCTCAATGGCCATACCGCGTTTCGCCATGAGCCAACCCGCAACCGGACTGTCGATACCACCGGAAAGAAGCAACATGCCTTTTCCCGCTGACCCATATGGCATACCAGAAAATCCAGGTATTACACGACAGTATACATATGTCTGATTACGCACTTCAACACTGAGTGTCACTTCTGGATTGTGCACATCCACAGTCAGAGACTCGATTGTCTGATTTAGAAAACCACCAACAATCTTACTGATTTCAGGTGATTTGAACTGGAATCCCTTATTTGAACGTCTGCTCTCAACTTTGAATGTCGAGTAGTCATGATCCTCGAGTACCTGCTCCACTTCTTCCAGAGCTGCAGCTTTGATCTTTTCAATATCGTTCTCAACCTTTACTGCCGGCGAAACGGATACCACGCCAAAAACCTTTGTGACACGCTCAATGATTTCTTCAGAATCATCCGCATCATGCTCTACGAATATGCGGCCATGCTGCTTGCTGACCCGAATATCATCCATACCTCTTAGTACAGTCTTTATATTATGAAACAACTTATTTTCAAAGAATGATCGATTGCGACCCTTCAGTGCAATCTCGCCATATCTTACAATCAGAAACTTCGTCATTTTTATCTCCCTTTTATAATCTTTTGCAAATCATTAACCGAGTCAATAATTGTATTGACTGCGTATTCCATCTGCGCTTCTGTGATTTCAGCATTGAAGCTGAATCGAATTGCGCCTTCCATATCCGCTTCATCCAGACCCATTGACGTAAGAACATGGGAATAGCTTTTATTTTTAGATGAACACGCTGACCCTGTAGACACATATATGCCTTTGGACTCAAGAGCATGCAGAAGCACTTCTCCCCTCATGCCCACAAATGAAAGATTGACCACATGCGGCGCAAAATCCGGGCCCAGTTCACCATTCACATGCACTGATGGAAGCGCCTGACAAATGCGCTCACAAAACATCTCCTTCATGGCATTCATCTTTTCCAGATTTGTGTTCAGGTTATCCGCTGCCAGCATACAAGCCGTACCAAGGCCGACAATTCCAGGAACATTCTCCGTTCCAGGTCGGATACCTTTCTCCTGTGCACCGCCAAACTGTCTTGGGGCTATGCGGACACCGTCCTTAATAAAAAGGGCACCGATTCCCTTGGGTCCATAGATTTTATGTCCACTGATTGAATACAGATCGACGCCCAGGCGCTTAACCGATACCTTGAGCTTTCCAATCGCCTGTATGCCATCAACATGAAGCAAGGGCTTGCGCTTTAGCTTTTTCAAGCCTTTGCTGACCTCTAATACCGGTAGGACCGCACCCGTTTCGTTGTTCACATGCATCATGGAAACCAAAATTGTGTCTTCCTTGCATGCATCGAGAATCTTCTCTGCCGATATGCGTCCTTTGCTGTCAGAATCGATATAGGTGATCTCAAATCCATCTTCCTGAAGAACCCGCATGGCATTTAAGACTGACGGATGTTCTATTGCTGTTGTAACAATATGTTTACCCAATCTTCGGTTGGCATAAGCCGCACCGAAAATGGCTAGATTGTTTCCTTCCGTACCACCTGAAGTGAATGTGACTTCCTTGTCAGTGCATCCAATCAGCTTGGCCACGGATTTTCTAGCCTGTTTTAACATCCGCTCCCCTTGGACGCCCATTGAGTGCATCGAGGACGGATTTCCATAATTATTCGCAAGCGCGTCCACCATTGCTTCCACAACCTGAGGATGTGCAGCTGTCGTTGCGCTGTTATCTAAATATACTTGCACAGTCTTCACTCCCTGCTAAACATTCTTACTTATTGTATATTACCTTGATTTCTTTGTAAAGCTCACATATGTCAGGCGTTAAAAAGCGCCCAGACGGGCGCTTCAGGTTGTCGACAAAGTCGACAAGATGACAGACTGTAGAAAACTTCGAAAGGCCAGGCGCGGATAAAATCCGCTCTGTGAGCGTACTAAGTGTACGTGATCAGATCGGATTTTATCCAGCAACGCAGTATTTCGGAGTTTTTCTATAGTCTGAAGCGCCCAGACGGGCGCTTCTATTAGCTTAATGCTTGCTCAATATCTACTATTTTACACGATATGTCACTCGCAAGATCAACAAAGGTCTTTTCAACTTTCACAAGCGGTTTAAAGCGGTCGTACGGATTCACAAGTATGATTTCACCCACGCGTCCATCTGATAAAACCACCTTGCGCCCAACATAGTAAGCTGTAATGAACTTCACAAGACGCTCAGATATATAGGGATCCAGTTCCTCATAAGCCAGCTGCCACAGAATCTCTGTCGCTTCAAAAATTGAATAGGCCGGCCGGTAGGGTCTTTCTGAAATCAATGCGTGAAAGGTGTCTGCAACTGCTATGATTCTTGCATTGAAGCTGATGTTCTCATCTGATATGTTTGCAGGATATCCAGACCCATTCATGCGTTCATGATGTTCCATGACGGCCCTAATGACATCTTCGTCATAGCTTCCCGAGAAATAAAGAATGTTTTTTGAATAGTCGACATGTCGCTTTGCCTGCACAAGTTCAAATGTATTGAGCTCTGTCGTCTTGTCAAGAAGCGCCTTTGACACTTTAGACTTTCCAATGTCTGCTATAAAAGCCGCCACTGCAAGCTTGTAGATCTGCTGCTGGGTCAATCGCATCCATTTACCCATTACCACACTCAGGACACAGACGCTGACACTGTGGTTATTCTCATACTCATCGAGTACCTGCACACGCTGAAGGAGACGCAGCACATCATCATGCTTATAAAACTGATGCACCAGTTCCCCAACGACCTGCAATACTTCATTATAATGAACAGCTTTACCATTTCTTGCATCTGTACTGATCTGCTTATAAAAGGCGACGGAACGCTTGAATACATCTTTTTCCCGGTGTTCAATTGCCGCTAGGACGTTGGGAATAGAAGTTACCTTCGATGCAGGAAGCTTAGAGGCTTTTTTGGGTTCATGGATAAAAACATAATCGACAGACAGTTTCTTCAATGTGCTAATATGGGAATTGGTCAATTTGACACCCGATGAAATAATCACTGTATCATATTCATTCAGTATGTCTTGTGCTACAACGAGTCCTGCGAACAACTCTTCCACCATCATCATTCTCATCTGCTTCCACCTTCTTTCAGTCATTTGGTGTCCATAAACTTGCTTTCTGTATTCTGTCGCACCAATAGGCCAAAGGACTTATGCGATACGACTATCTCATTATTATATTATATCATTCTTACTACCTATGTTTCCATAATTAGAAGTAATGATTTATAATTAGTACTGACTAGGAGGAACGCGTCATGAAAATTATTCAGCATACAGTGCTCCACGATTTCAGCTACCCAGCAAAACTGGAAGCTTTCATCCCCAAGGATGACTTTTTGCTATTTGATATTGAAACGACAGGACTAAGCCATTCAAACAGCGAGGTTATCTTAATCGGGTATATCTTATATGATGGCAAGGACTATGTCCTTACCCAGCTTTTCTGTGAAAACCGCCGTGAGGAAATTGACCTGCTTCATGCATTTGCCAAGGTTATTCAAGAGAAGCCACTCTTTATAACCTATAATGGACGAGCTTTTGATTTGCCCTATACCAATAGCCGATTCAGATTACAGGGTCTTGATGCCCAAATGGCACGTCACAGCAATCTGGATCTGATGCGTCTGGTCAAACTCAATCAAAGCGCCTTCAAGTTCGAGGATTTCAAACTTAAAACAGTTGAAAAATTTCTTGGAATTGAACGTGAGGATACGATTAGCGGAAAAGAAAGTGTCGATCTCTATTTTGAATATGAACGCACGCACGCTCAAGCGCTTGAAGAGAAAATACTGCTTCACAACTACGAAGACATTCTCTATTTAATGAAGTGTCTCGAGTTTATTGAATATGTTGACCCCAAAACACTATTTCTGGAATGTCCGCTTGTCATACCTATTAGTGGCAAACCTGCCCAAATTGTTGATGCAGTTTGCAAAAAGGATAAGTTGAAAATCACAGTGTCTGTTTGCAATATGTATCCAAGCGATTACTATGATTACAGTCACCCAATCAACAAGGTCTATGACTCAAAAACATGTACGCTCCAGCTTGAATTTCCCCTTTTCAATCTGAATGCAGACGGTGTGGTCTACACCTTTCTTGATATCGACCTGATCAGTGAGGGCGAGATCACCTTCGACAGTCTCACCTATGCGACCAAGCTTGACTACCTTGTGATGACCGCTCAGGAAATGAACTATCCTGGACTCATGAAATACCTGGCTTATGTTTTGGAAAACCTGTAGTAATGCATCGCTAATGCGATCTTCAGTCTACTTAAGTTCATAACAACCCTACAGAAGTTTTGTAAAATCCTACAGAGCAACCTGGCGGCTGCTCATGTCGCTTGACGTGCCATATACAACTATAAAGCCAGTTATCCAATTGTGCTAGCACAAAATTGGATACTTGGCTTCATAGTTGTGCATTGTTTTGCCTTTAACGTAAAAAACACTTCCTAAAGAAGTGTTTTGCTGGTGCCCAGAGGCGGAATCGAACCACCGACACGGGGATTTTCAGTCCCCTGCTCTACCGACTGAGCTATCTGGGCAGGTATTGAATTGGTGGGCATAGGTGGATTCGAACCACCGACCTCACGCTTATCAGGCGTGCGCTCTAACCAACTGAGCTATACGCCCACTTGATAGTGGTGAAAATCAATGGTCGGGGTGGCAGGATTTGAACCCGCGACCCTCTGGTCCCAAACCAGATGCGCTACCAAACTGCGCTACACCCCGTTGTGTGGTGTTACAGTCAAAAAGTAAAAATGGCAGGGGTGAAAGGACTTGAACCCTCGGCACGCGGTTTTGGAGACCGCTGCTCTACCAACTGAGCTACACCCCTACGTAATAAATAACTATTTTATAAAATCTGGTGGGCCTTCAGGGACTCGAACCCCGGACCGTCCGGTTATGAGCCGGATGCTCTGACCAACTGAGCTAAAGGCCCCGATGGAATCTAATAGATGGCGGAGAAGGAGGGATTTGAACCCTCGCGACGCGTCAACGCCCTACTCCCTTAGCAGGGGAGCCTCTTCAGCCACTTGAGTACTTCTCCGTCTATTAATGGCGGAGAGGGTGGGATTCGAACCCACGTGGGGTTGCCCCCTAACGGTTTTCAAGACCGCCCCGTTATGACCACTTCGGTACCTCTCCTAGTTTATATGGTGACCCATCCGCGACTCGAACGCGGGACACCCTGATTAAAAGTCAGGTGCTCTACCGACTGAGCTAATGGGTCAAATTTGGCTGGGGATACAGGACTCGAACCTGTGAATGACGGAGTCAAAGTCCGCTGCCTTACCGACTTGGCTAATCCCCAAAATGTGGTGGTGGGAGAAGGATTCGAACCTTCGAAGACTCAGTCAACGGATTTACAGTCCGCCCCCTTTGGCCACTCGGGAACCCCACCATTTATATTCAAACACACTGTGCATCTCTGCGTTGCTCAGTTTCTCTCAGTCGGTTACGTACCTTTGTACGTGCCCTCCTTCGTTCAACTGTGCGCCTTGATCTGCTTGTGTCTTTAAATCTAAATTGCATTAATGTTTGAATTTGCATAGCAAATTCTTTTGTTGCTTCCATAAGATAAATGGAGCCGGTGATGGGACTCGAACCCGCGACCTACTGATTACAAGTCAGTTGCTCTACCAATTGAGCTACACCGGCACATTTAAATGGCGACCCAGAACGGACTCGAACCGTCGACCTCCAGCGTGACAGGCTGGCGTTCTAACCAACTGAACTACTGGGCCAAAATGGTGGGAGTAATAGGGCTCGAACCTATGACCCTCTGCTTGTAAGGCAGATGCTCTCCCAGCTGAGCTATACTCCCATTTTGGTGACCCCTGGGGGAATCGAACCCCCGTTACCGCCGTGAAAGGGCGGTGTCTTAACCGCTTGACCAAGGGGCCTGGTATAAGGTAATACTGGAAAAATTTAAATGGTAGCGGCGAGTGGACTCGAACCACCGACCTTTCGGGTATGAACCGAACGCTCTAGCCAACTAAGCTACGCCGCCATGTTTAGTTTTAAAATGGTTGCGGGGACAGGATTCGAACCTGCGACCTCCGGGTTATGAGCCCGACGAGCTGCCAGCTGCTCCACCCCGCGTCATATGTGTAGTGCATAAAATGGCTCCAAGGGTGGGACTCGAACCCACAGCCTACCGGTTAACAGCCGGTTGCTCCACCATTGAGCTACCTTGGAACATTTTGAAACCGGCAACGACCTACTCTCCCAGGGGGCTCCCCCCCAAGTACCATCGGCGCTGAAAAGCTTAACTGCTGTGTTCGGAATGGGAACAGGTGTGACCTTTTCGCCATCATTACCGGATTTCATTATGTTGTCCTTGCGCTAACAAAGCTTAACGACAAGATTTATTCTAACAGAACTGCTTTCTTTTGTCAATGCTCAAACTGTATTTTCTTACTTTATTTAAGTGAATTTACAAGTTATGCATTTTATAAAAAGTTCTGATAATTCTGTTAGATCAGAAGGCATTCACCTTCAAAACTGCACATGATCTTAAAAGACGTATGTTTCACTTTGGTTTTGACCCAAATTCTTATTGGTCAAGTCCTCGACCTATTAGTATCCATCAGCTGAGTACATTGCTGCACTTACACCTTGGACCTATCAACCTGTTAGTCTATCAGGGGTCTTACTCCATAAAGGATGGGAAATCTTATCTTGAGGGGGGCTTCGCGCTTAGATGCCTTCAGCGCTTATCCCGTCCAAACGTAGCTACTCTGCAGTGCTCCTGGCGGAACAACAGATACACCAGAGGTTTGTCCATCCCGGTCCTCTCGTACTAAGGACAGCTCCTCTCAAATTTCCTGCGCCCACAGCGGATAGGGACCGAACTGTCTCACGACGTTCTGAACCCAGCTCGCGTGCCTCTTTAATGGGCGAACAGCCCAACCCTTGGGACCGACTACAGCCCCAGGATGAGACGAGCCGACATCGAGGTGCCAAACCTCCCCGTCGATGTGGACTCTTGGGGGAGATAAGCCTGTTATCCCCGGGGTAGCTTTTATCCGTTGAGCGACGGCCCTTCCATTCGGTACCGCCGGATCACTAAGTCCGACTTTCGTCCCTGCTCGACCTGTATGTCTCGCAGTCAAGCTCCCTTCTGCCTTTGCACTCTTCGCGCGATTTCCAACCGCACTGAGGGAACCTTTGAGCGCCTCCGTTACTCTTTAGGAGGCGACCGCCCCAGTCAAACTGCCCACCTGACATTGTCCCGACGCTGGATAACAGCGCACGGTTAGGACACTGATATAGCAAGAGTGGTATCCCAACAGTGGCTCCACGCATACTGGCGTACACGCTTCTAAGCCTCCCACCTATCCTGTACATGCTATACCAAAGTCCAGTGCCAAGCTACAGTAAAGCTCCACGGGGTCTTTCCGTCCTGCTGCGGGTAACCGGCATCTTTACCGGTACTACAATTTCACCGAGTCCATTGTTGAGACAGTGCCCAAATCATTACGCCTTTCGTGCGGGTCGGAACTTACCCGACAAGGAATTTCGCTACCTTAGGACCGTTATAGTTACGGCCGCCGTTTACTGGGGCTTCGATTCAAAGCTTCGCTTACGCTAACCTCTCCTCATAACCTTCCAGCACCGGGCAGGCGTCAGCCCCTATACATCGTCTTTCGACTTAGCAGAGACCTGTGTTTTTGGTAAACAGTTGCTTGGGCCTGTTCTCTGCGGCCGCTTCGGGCTTTAACACCCTAATGCGGCACCCCTTCTCCCGAAGTTACGGGGTCATTTTGCCGAGTTCCTTAACAATGGTTATCTCGCTCGCCTTAGTGTTCTCTACTCACCTACCTGTGTCGGTTTACGGTACAGGCACCTACAATCTCGATAGAAGCTTTTCTTGAAGGACTCTCCGGCGACTTCGCTACTTATTTTTCACTCCCCATCACGCCTTGCAATTAAAGAACCGGATTTGCCTGATTCTTCTCACTTGACGCTTGGACGCACATCCATCAGTGCGATCGCTTTGCATTCCCTGTCACTCCATCTCTCAAACGATTTTCGGTGGTACTGGAATCTTAACCAGTTGTCCATCGCCTACGACTCTCGTCCTCGGCTTAGGCCCTGACTAACCCTGGGCGGACGAACCTTCCCCAGGAAACCTTAGGTTTTCGGCGGGCAGGATTCTCACCTGCCTCTCGCTACTCATGCCAACATTCTCTCTTGTATGCAGTCCACCACTCCTTACGGTATAGCTTCTGCCCGCATACAATGCTCCCCTACCCAGTACAATGTACTGCCGTAGCTTCGGTGCCAAGTTTGAGCCCCGGTAATTTTCGGCGCAGGGTCACTCGACTAGTGAGCTATTACGCACTCTTTAAATGAATGGCTGCTTCTAAGCCAACATCCTAGTTGTCTAAGCAACCCCACATCCTTTCCCACTTAACTTGGACTTTGGGACCTTAGCTGACGGTCTGGGCTGTTTCCCTCTCGACCATGAATCTTATCACACATAGTCTGACTCCTGATTATATGATTGCGGTATTCGGAGTTTGATAGTCTTCGGTAGGCGGTGAAGCCCCCTAGGACAGTCAGTGCTCTACCCCCGCATCACTCACATCAAGGCTAGCCCTAAAGCTATTTCGGGGAGAACCAGCTATCTCCGAGTTCGATTGGAATTTCTCCGCTATCCACAAGTCATCCCAACCTTTTTCAACAGATATGGGTTCGGGCCTCCACTGAATTTTACTTCAGCTTCACCCTGCTCATGGATAGGTCACCCGGTTTCGGGTCTACGCCATACAACTATACGCCCTCTTCAGACTCGCTTTCGCTATGGCTCCGGTGCTGAACACCTTAACCTTGCTGCATAACGTAACTCGTTGGCCCGTTCTACAAAAAGTACGCCGTCGAACATATAAAGTTCTTCGACTGCTTGTAAACATAGGGTTTCAGGTTCTATTTCACTCCCCGACAGGGGTTCTTTTCACCTTTCCCTCACGGTACTATGCGCTATCGGTCACTAAGGAGTATTTAGGCTTGGGAGATGGTCCTCCCGGCTTCCCACAAGGTTTCACGTGCCCCGTGGTACTCTGGTGCGCATCGTGGGCCTTCTTCTTTCGTCTACAGGACTGTCACCTTCTTCGGTGGGTCTTTCCAAACCTCTTCGACTAGAATACCGCCATCACTTATGATGCGTCCACAACCCCAGAAACCGTAGTCTCTGGTTTGGCCTCTTTCCCGTTCGCTCGCCGCTACTTAGGAAATCACTTTTGTTTTCTTCTCCTTCGGGTACTTAGATGTTTCAGTTCCCCGAGTATCCCTCCGTACACCTATGTATTCAGTGCACGGTGACTGCCTATTACGACAGCCGGGTTCCCCCATTCGGACATTCCTGGATCAACGCTTGCTTGCAGCTCCCCAGGACTTTTCGCAGCTTACCACGTCCTTCATCGGCTCTTAGTGCCAAGGCATCCACCCTATGCTCTTATTAACTTGACCAATTTTTAACCGCACATGCATCTTGCTACTCTTCGTTGCTGGTCATCTCTCTGTCAGTTGCGTATAGTATACGCGCCTTCCTTCGTTCTGCCTGCGCCTCGATTAGCAAGCGCCTGAGCGCTTAAATAACTGTTCTCTGATTAATTAATCAATGAGTATTTATAATTCGAGTTTGAGTTTGTTTACCTCAGTGAAACTGTATCTCCCTAAAACTTAGTTAAACTTCATTTTTGGTTTGATACGTTTTCGTCTTCTAATTCATATGCAGTTTTCAAGGTGCAAAACTTCATTAAGAAACAAGCACAAGTGCTTTAGTCTCTCAAAATTAAACAGTATAGAGTACGTTCTCCTTAGAAAGGAGGTGATCCAGCCGCACCTTCCGATACGGCTACCTTGTTACGACTTCACCCTAGTCACTGATTTCACCTTCGACTGCTTCCTCCCACAAGGGGTTGGATCACAGGCTTCGGGCGCCCCCAGCTTCCATGGTGTGACGGGCGGTGTGTACAAGACCCGGGAACGCATTCACCGCGGCATTCTGATCCACGATTACTAGCAACTCCAACTTCATGTAGGCGAGTTGCAGCCTACAATCCGAACTGAGATCGGCTTTAGAGGATTAGCTCCAGGTCACCCTTTCGCTGCCTGTTGTACCGACCATTGTAGCACGTGTGTAGCCCAGATCATAAGGGGCATGATGATTTGACGTCATCCCCACCTTCCTCCGTGTTGTCCACGGCAGTCTCGCTAGAGTGCCCAGCATTACCTGATGGCAACTAACGATAAGGGTTGCGCTCGTTGCGGGACTTAACCCAACATCTCACGACACGAGCTGACGACAACCATGCACCACCTGTATCAGATGTCCCGAAGGAAAGGTCCGATTAAGGACCGGTCATCTGTATGTCAAGACCTGGTAAGGTTCTTCGCGTTGCTTCGAATTAAACCACATGCTCCGCTGCTTGTGCGGGTCCCCGTCAATTCCTTTGAGTTTCACACTTGCGTGCGTACTCCCCAGGCGGAATACTTAATGCGTTAGCTGCGGCACCTGGGTTCGACCCCAGACACCTAGTATTCATCGTTTACGGCGTGGACTACCAGGGTATCTAATCCTGTTCGCTCCCCACGCTTTCGAGCCTCAGCGTCAGTTACAGTCCAGTAAGTCGCCTTCGCCACTGGTGTTCCTCCTAATATCTACGCATTTCACCGCTACACTAGGAATTCCACTTACCTCTCCTGCACTCAAGTCAAACAGTTTCAAAGGCTTACATCGGTTGAGCCGATGCCTTTCACCCCTGACTTGCTTGACCGCCTACACTCCCTTTACGCCCAGTGATTCCGGATAACGCTTGCCCCCTACGTATTACCGCGGCTGCTGGCACGTAGTTAGCCGGGGCTTATTCCTTGGATACCGTCATGGATTCTTCTCCAAGAAAAGAACTTTACAACCCGAAGGCCTTCATCGTTCACGCGGCGTTGCTGCATCAGGCTTTCGCCCATTGTGCAATATTCCCCACTGCTGCCTCCCGTAGGAGTCTGGACCGTGTCTCAGTTCCAGTGTGGCCGATCACCCTCTCAGGTCGGCTACAGATCGTCGCCTTGGTGAGCCATTACCCCACCAACTAGCTAATCTGACGCGGGCCCATCCCATACCACCGGAGTTTTTACCTCTGTAACATGTGTTACTGTGGTCTTATGAGGTATTAATCACCGTTTCCAGTGGCTATCCCTCTGTATGGGGCAGGTTGCCCACGCGTTACTCACCCGTCCGCCGCTTTCCACTTCATCACTCACCCGAAGGATCGTTCAGAAGCTTCTCGCTCGACTTGCATGTGTTAAGCACGCCGCCAGCGTTCATCCTGAGCCAGGATCAAACTCTTTGAAAAAAATGTTTCAATAGTTTTGATCGCTCAGATGAATCTGACTAATTAATCATTATCATCCGTTACGAATCTTTGGTGCATCTAGACCTTGTCTTGATGCGGTAAAAGAATTGAACGTGTTAATTCTATACTGTTTAATTTTCAAAGACCAATTATTTCCTAATTTGTTATTCGCTGTTGTTGTCAGCGACTAGATTATCTTAACATTTCATGGCCACTCTGTCAACAAGTTTTTTCAACTTTTTTCTTGACCTTTTTGCTTCCGAAACACCTCAAAGTGTTCCGCTCGCTCGTGACGACTTAGTAATAGTACCATTTACGAATGCACTATGTCAACACAATTCATCTCTTTTTTTTGCTTTTTCTAGAAGTAAAACTGTTTCAATTTTTCTGACTACATTCTCTTCATTAAAGGACGCATTTACAGGCTGGTTTTCACCCCTTGCGCCGTGCGAAATCCAATCTGAAACATCCAAAAAACAATAAAAAACTGAGTGCGTATTACTACGTACCCAGTTTTATCGGCATTCATCACTGCTATTAAATTCTTTAGATTTTGCCAAACGCATATGCGTTTTTATAAACTGAAACCCATTCAGTAAACTTGTTTAGGCAAGTTTTTCAACTTTAGAAAGAAAATACGCCTTATTTTGAATCTCATAGACAGCGTATTTAAAGTGATACCTCTTCGTAGCAAGCACTTCCTCGCCATTTCTTTCAAATAAATAGCCGCGACCATATACTTGCACAAATGTCCATCCCATCTCTGCCATCTTATCAAAGAAAACAGCATCCTGGGTTTCTTTACGCACTATGTACATTAAAGACTTTTGTGAAACGCTCGCAATTTCCTTTTTGTCCTTTTCAAGTTTGCAGATTCCCATCGCCAGATCAATCAATTTCAACTCATAGTATACTTTCACAATTACCGCAATTGAAACCAAAATCAATACGATTCGCATGACCCTTTTAAGGCTATCAAACTCATCTCGCCGCATATATCCACCTCCAGAACGCTTCTATTTCCACTGTTCTTCTTAATCTTAACATTTCTATACCCGTTATGTAACTCCTTTATTTAATGAAATTGCCTAAGTTGACATTCTATTTTAAAAACGACGAAAAGAGCATTCCCTTTCTTTTTCATCCTTCTTGCCCTAAATATGAAAAAGACGTACCAGTCTATTCCGGTACGCCTTAAAACATCTTATGCGGTTACTGCCTGCCTATTTGCCAAGCTTCATCAGATATGTTCTTTCAAGCATATCTACTTCTTTGCCTGACATTGGCAATTTTGATATTGTGAAACGATCCAGTTCGTCAATTTCCAGCTCTTCAGGCAGATAACACCCTGAAATGCTGCTGCCCTTCTTCATGCGAACCGTTTGAACACCACGGGTATTCTTTGTTGCCTTCTCTGGAATCAGTTCCGTGGAAGTCTTAATCAGTCTATACTCCTCTGGCGTGTTGTATCGAATCAGAACGACATCCTGGTCTTCAGTAAAGTAATACATTCTTACCAAGCTGCCGAAATCCGAGTAGGCTTTTACAAGCTTCTTGCGGTTCGTCTTGGTCTCGTAGCTTTTAAGAGGTACCTTGGCAATTTTCCCGTTGTCAAAAACATAAATCATATGACCGGAAAAATCATTGGTAACAACAGTATAGAGTATCTGCTCCCCATCTTCCATTTCGAGAATGTTTGGCAGGTATACCCCCAGACTGCTGGCCTTATGATCAGGAATCTCATGCAGTTTCATCTTATATACGTTATGTCTGTTCGAGA
Source organism: uncultured Acidaminobacter sp. (assembly GCA_963678925.1). Classification (GTDB taxonomy): domain Bacteria; phylum Bacillota; class Clostridia; order Peptostreptococcales; family Acidaminobacteraceae. Next base: position 500,952 of record OY787533.1, read on the forward strand.
AAAACAGCACTTCATCCTTATTGCTGCCTTCAATCTCCTGCATGATTTCATCATCATCTTTAAGCTTGTGATTGGAGCTTGCCCGCAATGAAGCCATAGAGATTTTTTTGAAATAATTATGATTGGTAAAGAACACCGTCAGGTTGTAATCCGGTATCATCTGTTCATCATCATGCTGAAGCGCATCATCCGGATCGATGATTTCTGTCCGTCTTTCCTTACCGAACTTCTTGGACACTTCCTTTAGTTCCTTTTTAATACGATTTTTGATCTTTACATCATCCGTCAGAATACCATAAAGCTCCTCGCGTTCTTTCTCAAGTGCTGAAATTTCGCTTGTTCTCTTTAAGATGTACTCCTTGTTGATATTTCTAAGTTTGATATCTGCAACATAATCCGCTTGAATCTCATCAATCTTGAAATAGGCCATCAGGTTCGGTACGACTAGTTTTTCTTCTTCCGTCTCACGAATAATTTCGATTGCCTTATCAATATCAAGAATTACTTTTTCAAGACCTTTCAGCAGGTGCAAGCGCTGGTCCAGCTTATCGATATCGAACTGGAGCTGCCTTTTTATGCAATCAACTCGAAATCTGAGCCATGCATCAATAATGCCTTTAATACCGAGCACCTGTGGTGCACCGTCAACAAGGACATTGAAGTTACATGAAAAACTGTCTTCAAGAGGCGTAAAGCGAAATAGCTTTGCCATCAGTTTTTCCGGATCAACACCACGTTTCAGATCCATTGCAATTTTAAGACCGCCAAGATCTGTCTCATCGCGGATATCATTGATTTCTCTAACACGCCCACTCTTAACCAAATCAATCACCTTGTCAATGATCTGCTCAACGGTTGCCGTATATGGGATTTCAGTGATTTCCAGACAGTTATCCTCTTTGACGTATCGGTATCTACCGCGTATCTTGAAAGACCCTACACCTGTATCGTAGATTTTCTTAAGCTTGCTTTTACTGTAAAGCAGTCTACCGCCAGTTGATAGGTCCGGCGCCTTCAGGTACTTGAGAAGATCTATCTCTGTACTTTTCATATAGGCGATTGTCGCATCGCAAACTTCCTTTAAGTTGAATGAACATATGCTGCTTGCCATACCGACAGCGATGCCCTTGTTGGCATTTACAAGAATGTTTGGAAATGTCGTCGGAAGGAGGGTTGGTTCCTTCATCTGACCATCATAGTTGTCGACAAACTCAACTGTATTCTTCTCAATGTCCTTGAACAGCTCTTCTGATATTTTATCCAACTTTACCTCGGTATACCTTGCAGCGGCAAATGCCATATCCCGCGAGGAGGTTTTACCAAAGTTACCCTTGGAGTCTACATATGGATGTATGAGTGCATCATGTCCCCTGGTCAGTCTGACAAGGGTCGCATAAATAGCCTGGTCGCCATGGGGATTGAGCTTCATCGTCTGTCCAACCACATTGGCCGACTTGGTACGCGGTCCGTTCAGCAGTCTCATTTTATACATTGTATATAGAAGTTTTCTATGCGATGGCTTAAAACCATCAATTTCTGGCAACGCTCGAGACAGAATTACACTCATGGCATATGGCATGTAATTTTGTTCAAGCGTTTCCGTTATTCCTACCGGTTGTGAGTTCGACATGTGTCACCTCTTAGTTCAAATCTAGCAATTCCAAATATTCATGTCCATGGTTGGCGATATATTCTTTTCTGCCCTCTAGATTATCTCCCAGCAGAATATCGAACACTTCCTGAGTATGCTTGAAATCATCCGGCATAACCTTAATGAGACGTCTCGTTTCAGGACTCATTGTTGTCAGCCACATCATTTCAGGCTCATTCTCACCAAGACCTTTGGATCTTTGAATGCTGTAATTGCCTTTAATTTTCTTTAGTATTCTTGTTTTTTCTATTTCGTTATATGCGAAGTGCGTATTTGATTTTTCCGTGATCTCATAGAGCGGTGACTCAGCTATATAGACTTTACCCTCATCAATCAATGAAGGCACCAGTCTGTACAGCATGGTCAACACCAGTGTCCTGATCTGGAATCCATCCACATCAGCATCGGTACAGATAATGACCTTGTCCCAGTTAAGCCTGTTCAGATCAAAAGTATCCATATCCTTGCTGTGCTTGGATTGAATCTCAACACCGCATCCAAGAACCTTGATCAGATCCACGATGATATCACTTGCGAAGATCTTGGAATAATCTGCCTTGAGGCAGTTCAATATCTTACCGCGGATTGGCATAAGTGCCTGGAAATCCGCGTCACGTGCCAGCTTACAGGCACCCAGGGCGGAATCACCTTCGAGAATATAGAGCTCTCTTCGAGCAATCTCCTTGGTTCTGCAGTCTACAAACTTCTTAACGCGATTCTTGATGTCAATTTTCTCGCTGAGTGTACGCTTTAAATTAAGACGTGTCTTCTCTGCTTTTTCACGACTTCGCTTGTTGATCAGAATCTGGTCAACAATTCTCTCTGCAACCTGCTGATTCTCAATCATGAAGATTTCAAGTTCCCGCTTGAGCATATCTGCTATGAACTCCTGGATGAACTTGTTGGTAATCGCTTTTTTTGTCTGATTTTCATAGGATGTCATTGTGGAGAAAGAGTTTGTAACCAGAATAAGACTATCCTGAACGTCCGTAAAGGTAATCTTTTTCTCGTTCTTTGTATACTTGTTCTGCTTTTTAATGAACTTGTCAATTTCATATACAAATGCCTGCTTTACGGCTTTGTCGGGCGAACCGCCATGCTCAAGAAAACTTGAGTTGTGATAGTACTCAAGAAGATTGACTTCGTTATTGAAGACAAATGCCACTTGGGCCTTCACTCTGTACTCAGGCTTATCTTCGCGGTCTCTGCCTTCACCTTCATCCGTAATCATGAATGGCTCGGTAAAACCCTTTTCTTCATTCATTTCATGAATATAATCCATTATGCCGTTTTCATACACATACTCATGTACAAGATCAGTCTCTTCATCAATCAGGATGAACTTCAGTCCTGCATTGACAATGGCCTGCTTCTTAAGCACGTCTTCAAAAAACGATACTGGAATATTGATGTCCGTGAAAACATCAAGATCTGGCTTCCATTTCTGTACGGAGCCTGTCTGCTTGGTCTCATGTGCTGTCTTAATGAGTCCGCCAATATTTCTTCCCTTTTCAAAATGGAGTTCATATTTCAGTCCATCACGAAATACGGACACATCCATGTACTCGGAGGCATATTGGGTTGCACAGGCACCAAGGCCATTTAAACCCAGTGAATACTCATAGTTTTCACCGTCATTGTTGTTGTACTTACCTCCAGCATAAAGTTCACAGTATATCAGTTCCCAGTTATACTTTTTCTCATTGGGATTATAATCAAGCGGTATGCCCCGCCCCTTATCCTCAACGGTAATCGAATGATCCTTATGTCTGGTGATTATGATTTCATCACCATGACCTTCCCGCGCTTCGTCGATTGAGTTTGAAAGAATCTCAAAAAAGGAGTGCTGACATCCTTCGAGGCCATCCGAACCAAAAATTACAGACGGTCTCTTACGAACTCTGTCTTCACCCTTCAGCGAGGAAATACTGGTGTTGTCATAGGTTTGTTTCTTATTAACCATGCGTTCACCTCTTACTTAAATTGCTAAAAACTACTTATATATAAGCAGTCTTTTTGAAATCGCTAACTAACATTATAATATATGCCCTGAAGAACATCAAATACGGTTTGGTTAATCTTTCAATTTCGTCAACAATAGTAGGATAAACCATATAAAAAGCTGGCACTAGAGTCCTAGATAGCCAGCCTTGACCAGTTTATTTGTTGTTTTTATCCAGATTACCGTGGATTTGTGCTTTCTTCCTTTAACTCACCATCAAGTTCATCGCGCAGGATCATAATGGCTTCCATTGCCTTTGGGAACCCGCTGGTCGGTGAAATGAGCAAAATTGCATGTTCTATTTCACTGCGTGTGCATCCAGCCTTCAGTGCATTGTGGATATGGGTTCTGAGTGCATATGGGTACTGCTCCACCGCAGATATGGCGACCTTAATGAGCCAACGCACATTTTCCTCTATGGGGCCGCCTTCCTCATGAACAATACGGCCAAACTCCTCATATGCCTTATATACTTCTGTATGTATTGCCTTGAAATACATGAAATTCTCGACTTTTTCCTTATTCACGGCTATCGCTCCTTCCCCTTAAGAAACATTTACCCACTTCTCAGGCTGAATATCCTGATTTCCATCACCTGAAGGCTTCAATTGTTACGGATTATTAAAAAATATCATGAAAACGTTATCAATCTCATACAAGTGTATTGCTACGACGGACACTCTGTGCTATACTCTCTATAACGTTTATGACGGAAGAACAATTGTGCGTCAATCAAGAACAGGAGATGTGATTGTTTTGGATAAGAAAAAATATCTCGTCGTCCATGCGGATGCGTTACCGGAAGTATACAAAAAGGTTGTTGATGCGAAAGAGCTGATTAAGAACGGAGATGCCTCAGGCGTTTCTGAAGCTGTCAAGGCAGTGGGGATCAGCCGCAGTACCTATTACAAGTATTCGGACCACGTCTTCTCTCTGGCTGAAGGCGCTCTCGGGAAGAAGGTAACTTGGACATTACTGCTGCATCATGAATCCGGTGTGCTGTCTACCGTATTGGACAGACTTGCTCTAGCAAAATGCAACATACTGACAATCAGTCAGGATACACCGATCAACGGCGTCGCTAATGTCTCACTAACCTTTGATATCAGCGAACTTGAAATGTCTTTTGAGGCATTGATGAATGAAATGAAAGCTCTCAGCGGCGTTAAGAAACTGACGCTTATCGCTATGGAATAATGGAGGTGTATCAAGTGAAAAGTATTGCTCTACTTGGTTACGGTACTGTCGGATCAGGTGTTTACGAAGTGGTTGAAAAGAACATCGACAGCGTAAAGGACAAATTTGGTGTGTCCCTCTCCATCGACAGTATTCTGGTTCGTAACATCGATAAATATGCAGATTTGGCACATGCCGATAAATTCAAAACTGATTTTGAAGAAGTTCTCAGCTCTAAGCCCGACATCGTTGTTGAGGTTATGGGTGGACTACAGCCTGCATACGGCTACATAAGAAAATGTATTGAAGCTGGCATACATGTCGTGACAGCAAACAAGGACCTGATCGCCGAACACGGACAGGAACTCATAAATCTGGCTGCGAAGAAGGATGTCGCACTTCTTTATGAAGCGAGTGTCGGCGGCGGTATCCCAGTCCTGAAACCGCTTCAGGAATGTCTTGGCGGCAACAGCATCGATTCGATTACAGCGGTAATCAACGGCACAACAAACTTCATCCTTTCAAAGATGTACAACGAAAACATGAGCTATGACGACGCGCTTAAGATTGCTCAGGACGTTGGCTTTGCTGAAGCTGATCCGACTTCGGATGTCCAGGGCTTCGATGCAGTCAGAAAGCTGGCAATCCTGTCATCTCTTGCCTACGGACAGGAATTCAAGTGGTCAGATATGCCGACTATCGGTATTACGGATATTGAAGCGGAAGACATCGAATGTGTAAAGACAATGAACTCGAAAATAAAGCTTCTTGCTTACAGTGAATACATCAACAATGAGCTTTATGCAGCAGTACGTCCTGTCGTTGTCAGCAAATCAGACCCGATTGCCCTAATTGATAACGAATACAATGCGGTTATTCTAAACGGCGACTCAGTCGGTGAAGTCATGTTCATCGGAAAGGGTGCTGGAAAGCTGCCTACAGCGAGCGCTGTGTTTGGGGATATTCTGGATATCATTCAAAACAAGAAGGAAAAATCCTATCTTGAATTGCGCCACGACGCTACAATTCATAAGCTTTGGCCAAAGCAATCCAAATGGATGATTCGACTGATTGGTCATAACAAGAATGTGCTCATCACAAAACTGCTTGAGCAATTTGCAGGCAGTGAACTGCGGATTCAAACATCTGGCTACGACAATCAGATTCATGCTGTTGTCAATGCTGCAAGCGAATCAGAACTACTCAAGAAGCTCACACTGCTCGATAAGTCCGAAGAAATTGAGCGGGTCAAATATTTCTTAGTATACAGATAGAAGTCCGGTATGGATAAGGGGGAGGTTGACATGTACCGAATTACAGTACCAGCTACAACTGCAAATATCGGTCCAGGGTTTGACGCAATGGGTATGGCGCTTGAGCTGTATCTTCAGATAGATGTAAAGCCTCTTGAGGATGGCAGTCATAAGGTTGTTTGGAGTGATGAGGGCATTACCCCGCTTCCAGATGACAAGAATCTGATTCTGATTGCCTTAACGACAACACTTAGAAAACTCAGTCGTGAACAGATTGGTTTTGAACTCATCATTCACGACTGCCAAATACCATTTTCACGCGGTCTCGGCAGCAGCGCGTCCGCAATCGTTGCGGGCATCGTAGCAGCCAATGAGCTTTCCGGAAAACCTATGGACACAAAGGAAATCATCGACTGGGCCACTGAACTCGAGGGGCATCCGGATAATGTCGTCCCTGCCATACTCGGGGGCATGTCCATATCGATCCAAGCTTCTGAGAAGGTTTACTCCACTCAGATTCCAGTACCAAACCAGCTTGGATTCGCAGTCATGGTGCCCGATTTCGAGCTCAGTACCAAGCTGGCTCGTGAAGCACTGCCAAACTCATACAGCAAGGCAGACTGCATTCACAACCTTTCAAGAGCGGCCTTTCTTGTCGCATCATTCAACAACAACTCTCTTGAAGGTCTGCGTGAGGCACTGAATGACCGAATCCATCAGCCATACAGAATCGATTTGATTCAGGATGGCTCAATCGTACTTGACAGAGCAAAGGAAATAGGTGCTATCGGCGAGTTTATAAGCGGCGCTGGTCCCACACTCATTGCCCTGTATGATAAATCCAATACTGAGTTCAAGCACCTACTATCCGAAGAGCTCAGTAAACTTTCTACAAATTGGACTTTGCTTGATCTTGATGTCTGCAGGCAAGGTGTCACAGTCGAGGTGATTTAATGAAAGGCGTTGTAGTACAAAAATACGGTGGTACATCCATGGGCGATATCGAGCGCATACAGAACGTAGCGCGCCGTGTCGTTGAACGCAAGCGTAAAGGCAATGCGATGATAGTCGTTGTAAGCGCGATGGGCAAAACAACTGACGAACTCGTGCGTATGGCACAGGAACTTAATCCGAATCCGTCTGCCCGCGAAATGGACATGCTCCTTTCTACAGGTGAGCAGGTCTCGATTTCACTTCTCGCAATGGCGATAGATGCACTTGGTGAGAAGGCTATCTCCCTCACTGGTGCACAGTGCGGCATCAAGACAGATGCGCATCATAAGAAAGCACGTATTGAATCCATCAATACAAAACGTTTATTAGATGCGTTTGAAAATGATCATATCGTTATCGTAGCCGGTTTCCAAGGTATTTCTGACATGGGAGATATCACAACACTTGGCCGCGGTGGCTCCGATACAACAGCTGTTGCCCTTGCAGCCGCTGTAGAAGCTGACAAATGTGAAATATACACGGACGTTGATGGTGTGTTTACAACAGACCCGAGAAAAGTGCCTGACGCAAGACAGCTGTCCGAAATCAGTTATGACGAAATGCTTGAACTCGCAAAGCTAGGTGCTAAAGTCCTGCACCCTCGTTCTGTAGAGCTTGCTAGAAAATACAATGTTCCACTCGTTGTGCGTTCGAGCTTTAACGACAATGAAGGAACACAAATTGTGGAGGTGTCCAAATTGGAAAAAGTACAAGTTCGCGGTGTTACAGCCGATCCTGATATTGCAAGAATCTCCGTTTCAAAAGTGCCAGACAAGCCTGGCATCGCATTCCAGCTCTTCAGTCAACTTGCAGAGCGCAATGTGAATCTGGATATGATTCTTCAGAACCTTAATCATGACACATTCAATGACATTTCATTTACAGTACCGATTGACGATTTGGCTGAAGCGGCAAGTATTGCTACAGCATTTTCTGAAAAAATCGGTGGCGGTGAAGTCATCATCAAGAAGGATGTCAGCAAAATTTCAATCGTTGGTACTGGTATTACTGGAAATGCTGAAGTTGCATCCCTACTGTTTGGCACGCTGTCTAAAATTGGTGTCAACATCGAAATGATTTCCACTTCGGAAATCAAAATCTCATGCATCATCGATGCTGAGTCGAGCGACCTTGCAGTTACAAGTCTGCATAACGCTTTTGAACTGGGTCTTAGCTAGTTCAACCTAAAGAACGTCACTCAAGGATACCTGAATAGGTCAGGATTATCCTTTAGCCCAAACGGGCAATACTCTCTCTCAAATGCAAAGAAAAAACGCTCAGGGACATGAGCGTTTTTTCTTTACGGTGATTCTATTGGATTATTAGACAGATGTCTACTTGTAAGCTGTCTTGGGTCTATTAAAAGTTCATACGCTCGCCAGTTGTCATATAAATGATGCGTTCACAGATATTTGTTGTATGATCGGCTATTCGCTCCAAATACCTGCCTATAAAGAGCAGATTTACTATTTGCTTCGCTTCTACATCCTCTTTTTTCATAAGTGCCAGCAGATCCATATAAATGACTTCATATAAGGCGTCTACCTTGTCATCGCGCTTTGCAACCTCAATGGCAAGCTGGGCATCCGCCTTCACGAAACTGTCAATGCTTTCATTCATCATATTTCGAACAATTTCAGCCATCCTTGGGATATCGATAAGGGGCTTGATATATGGTGTTTTGCCAATATCAATAATGACCTTGGCAATATTCACGCAGTTGTCGCCAATGCGCTCAAGATCCGTAATGATTTTAAGAATGGCGCTTACCCGTCTCAGGTCTTTAGCCAGCGGGTTTTGAAGGGCAATCAGTTCAATGCTCTTCTTTTCAATGCTGATTTCCATATTGTCTATCTTATTGTCCATACCGATAATACGGTTTGCCAAATCAAGGTCTTGCTCTGTGAGCGCTTTAATCGTGAGCTCAATGATTTCTTCAACCTGTGAACTCATCTTTAACAGCAATTCATCCAGTTCTTGTATTTCATAGTCGAGTTTTTCACGCATAACCAATGCCTCCTAGTATTAACCGAATCTACCTGTAATGTAATCCTCTGTTTTCTGATTCTTTGGATTACTGAAAAGTTTTGACGTCTGATCAAACTCAATGAGTTCACCCATCAGGAAAAATGCCGTGTCATCAGAAATACGCCCCGCTTGCTGCATGGAGTGCGTAACAATGACAATCGTGTAGTCTTCCTTAAGCTGAGCTGCAAGCTCCTCAATTTTCAGGGTTGCAATTGGATCAAGTGCAGATGTCGGCTCATCCATAAGTAGAACTTCCGGCTCTACGGCAAGCGCTCTTGCAATACAAAGTCTTTGCTGCTGACCACCGGACATACCCAGTGCATTGTTCTTAAGACGGTCTTTTACTTCGTCCCATATTGCGGCTTGACGCAAGCTGCGCTCCACAATTTCGTCAAGGTCTGCTTTCTTGCGCACGCCATGCGCTCTTGGCCCATAAGCCACATTATCATAAATGCTCATTGGAAATGGATTGGGCTTCTGAAAGACCATTCCCACGCGTCTTCTCAGGTTAATGACATCGACATTGTTATATATGTCGATCCCGTCAAGCTTCACTTCTCCTTCGATCCGTACGCCTTCAACCAGGTCGTTCATTCTGTTCAGAGTCTTTAGAAAAGTGGACTTTCCGCAACCGGATGGTCCAATAAAAGCGGTAATGCCGTTGGCCTTAATATCCATATTTATGTTCTTAAGTGCATTGAAATTATCGTAATAGAAATCTAAGTCCTTAATACTGAATTTCGGTGTCGTACTCATATTCTCACCTCTATAATAGATCCATGTTAATATTTACAAATTAGAATTTGAACTTGCCCACTTCACACTTCAATTTCGAAGATAGGGCGTCCAGATTTTCACTCGAACGCGTCAGCGCTTTTGAGATTACAATCTGACTTTCAATGGTCTTTGAAACGCTTGCAGATGCACTCGCGTTCTGCGTGCTGACTGCCGAAAGTGAAACGATCTCATCTTCAACTTTCTTTCTCATCGCATCGATGTTCATCTGATATACGTCAAGCTTCTGGATCAGTTCCCCTGTCTGTTTCATCGCACCACTGATTTCAATATATTTGTCTTTCGTATTGTGTACACTTTCCATTTGAACCCTTGAAACATTGACAAGTTTGTCTATGCCTTGCTCGACGCTCCGGTTATCTGCACGCATCTGCACGATGATTTCATTAATGTTGTTGCTGTAGTCTCTAGATTGATGCGCGAGTTTTCTTATTTCATCGGAAACCACGGCAAACCCAAGGCCATGTTCGCCCGCCCTTGCAGCTTCGATTGAAGCATTGAGCGATAGGAGGTTGGTTCTTTGTGCAATATCCAGAATAAGATGGGTTACATTTTCGATTCTCTTAAAGCTTTCATGGGATTTGATAATGCCATCCTGAAGCTCCTTGTTCGTAGCATGGGTCTGCTCATTGACCGTTTCCAGCGTGTTGACAATTTCAAGACCTGAATCAATGACGGCATCCACATCCGCCATATAGCTTATGACACTTTTGAGTTCTCTTTGATTTGCTGCAATCACTCGGTTCAGTTCTGATGTGTTATCCAGCGCAATTTCAGTACTTGAAGCCTGTTCTTCACTTCCCTGAGCGATTTCCTGTACGGACTGCTCAACATTCGTTGAGATTTCAAGGGATTCAAGGGCGTTTTCATGAAGGGCCGCCGAGGCACCTACAACTTCTTCAGCAGAATTGTCAACTTCTCTGAGCAGGACCACCAGGTTATCTACAATATCAAAGATTGCACGTTCCAAATCACCGATTTCATCTTTTCTTTTATTGTCTACAAGCTGATTATCACGTACGTTCAGCTCATAGTTGGAGATTTTATGGACAACCTTGATTATTTGATTGATTGGATTGCTTATTGACCGCGAAATGACAACTGCCAGCCCCATTGCACCAATCATAACCAGTGCTGCAATGAATATTGTGGTCTGACGAAAGCCTTCTACAACCTCGAAGGCTTCTTTTCTTTTGACCTCGGTCACAAGTCCCGCATAGGTGTCACCAACCTGTGTCACTGTCAGTGTTCCCAATACCTTCTGTCCTTCGTAACTCTCATATTCTATCGTTTCATTGAAGGATATATCACCCTGCGTAACAGCTTCCTTAAGCTTTTCAGACGCTTCCGTTTCAATGGATTCCACCAGCGCTGCCTTTTCGTTGAAAGGTGGTAGTATGGTGTTGGTCATAAGCAGGCCGTCCGCGTTGATCAGATAAGTGTCTCCATTCTCGGAAACCTCTGCAATCCCCTTATGCACCAGCTCATTTAAAGCGCCTTGGTTCAGCACCATGTTCAGCGTGCCGATCGCTTCTGTACTCTTGTTATTCTCATAAGAATAAATGGGTGTAGATAGAACAAGAATATTGTCATCGATGAAGCTGTTTCTAAAGAGCTCCGACCAATTTTGCTCACCTGCCATGGCTTTATCGACAAAATCATTGGAAAATACCAGGGGTGACAGGTCCAGCTTGTCATAATTCAAGCTGTACACGATTTCCTTATACTTATTGGTTAGGAATATATCTGTAAAATTATAGGCTTCTACAGGTTCTGCCAACAGACTCTTGAAATCTGATTCAATTTTGTTTATTTCATCTGGCTCGGCATTAAATGTGTTGAGCCGCTCGATTCCATGACTCACATTGCTTGATGTCGTCAGAATTTCTGCGTCAACTTCCCGAGACCTGAAATACTGATTGATTCGGTCATGTGTCATACTGATATACAGCTGATTCTTAGAATAAACACCCTGCTCGATAATGCTCACCGAGTTGGACATGTTATGTGCTGTTAAAAATCCGATTGGAATGAGGCTGACCACGACTGCCATAAGGACCAGCTTGGTTCTCAGGCGCAAGTTTCCAAATTGCGGGATGCTAAACTCGAACGCGGGGATACTAAAGTGAACGTTTTTGTTAAAGGGTACTTTGCTTTTCAACCACTTCATCAACCGCTTTGATAAACGTTCCCTTTTCTTTTCTAGCTTACTAGACAATTCCATGACAATCCTCCGTTAGCACAGCTGTAAATGCTTATCCTCTAGTTAGAATCTTCGTTGAAACTTGTTACGTATTAGAATGGCTGCCGAGTTTAGGAGGAACAATATTGTAAGCAATACTACAATGGTTGCCGCCGCCAGATTTGCATACTCTGCAGTCAATACGGTGTCGAGTGTCCAGTAATAAATTTGTATTGGAAGTGCTGTAAAATCATCCAGGAAGCTCCCTGGTGTTTTAAGAATCAAAGTTGGTATACCCAGAACAACGAGCGGTGCAGTTTCACCAATCGCTCTTGAAAGAGCAAGTATTGAACCTGTCATGATTCCTGGAATTGCCGATGGCAAGACTACCTTACGAACCGTTGTCCATTTTGTGGCGCCCAGGCCATAGGAGGCTTCCCGCAAATAGTTGGGCACTGCCTTGATAGCTTCCTGACTGGAAACCACAACATTTGGCAAAACCAGCAGTGACAATGTCAAGCCGCCTGCCAGGATACTTGATCCAAGGCCAAATATTCTTCCAAAGACCGTAAGACCCAGCAAACCGAAAATTACCGACGGCACGCCAGCGAGATTGGAAATATTGACACTGATCAAGCCGTGCAGCAAGCCCTTTTTTGAATATTCTTCAAGATAGATTGCAGTCGCTACACCGACTAGAAGGGTTACTGGCGCGACAACGACCATAAGCATGCCTGTCCCGATAATGACGCTCTTGATACCCGCCTTAATAGGATTGATGGACAGACGGCCCATTAGAAAGTCCATATCCAACCATCCAATGCTTGACGATATTGTTTCATACAGCAAGAGTCCCAGTATGAACATGATGAAAATTATTATGATGGAAAAGACAACCTGTGCCATCATGTTGTACATTCTTCTTTTGTGTATGCGCTTTTCAGCAGCTTCCGGGTCAATGTATTTTTTCGAAACATCCATTTTATTCATATAGTCGTTATTAAGAGTATTTGAAGCATTCTCCATTCTTAATACTCCCTTCTATATTTTTTGGTAATGTATTTTGCAAAAAGATTTGTCGCCAGAGTAAAGACAAATAGAATCAATCCCACAGCATACAAGCTGTAGTAACCGACTGTGCCACTCCCTGCGTCACCACTTGTAAATTCAACAATATATGCCGTCATTGTCTGCATGGGCATTGTGATATCCATTGTAAAGTTCTTGGCACTGCCGCTTGCAATGGTAACAATCATCGTTTCACCAATTGCTCTTGATATGGCCAGTACAAATGCAGCAACTATTCCAGAAATGGCTGCTGGCAAGATGACCTTGGAAGCAACTTCAAGCTTTGTCGATCCCAGTCCGTATGCCCCCTGCCTTATAGAATCTGGCACTGCGCTCATTGCATCTTCAGAAAGCGAGGTCACAATCGGGATAATCATGATACCCATGACAATTCCAGGAGAAAGTGCATTTTTGGCACCGAGACTCGGAATGAGCTTCATCAGAAGTGGCGTAACAGTATTATAGGCAAAGAAACCGTAAACGATTGTGGGTATGCCTGCCAATACTTCAATAATTGGTTTGATAACGCGCCTTCTGTTTGGTGTCATAAATTCACTCAGGAATATTGCAGATGCAATTCCCAGCGGTGCAGCAACCAGCATTGCTATGATTGATGTAACGACCGTCCCCATAATGAGCGGCAGAAATCCAAAGGATGGATCCTTTGCTCTGAGTGGCTCCAGCTTTGTGCTGAACACTTCGCTTAAAGGAACTTGAGCGAAAAAATGTGACGCATCTATAACCAATGTGCTCACAATTCCAATGGAAGTCAAAACTGAAACTGATGCAATGATAAAAAGAATGGTTGGAATGATATTCTCAATATCAATTATTTTCTTTCGTTTGCTAATATTAAAATCAGTCATATATTAACTCCATTCACCGTAATTCAAATCAGAACTCATTTTGTCTAATAATCTTACAATCCATAAATCCTATTGAAATAGATTCAGAACCCCGTAATAATTCCTCATCCAATTGATTTGATGTTCTTTAATCCAATAACCGTAATTTCTTATCATTCTGTATCTAGCAGAATGTCATACTTTTAGATCAAATTTCAAATTTATTGAATTTTTTCAATTTTGAAACATTTTCTTTTCAACGTACATGAGACAAGGAGCACCTGCCCCCTGCCTCATATTTATATTCACTGTCAATAATTACTGTCTACTGAAGTGCGTCTAGCTGTTGCTGGTACTCTGCGTACATTGCGTCAGGCAGTGGAGCGAATCCGTTTGCGCCAGCCAGTCTCTTAGCCCCTTCACTGGATACAACATACTTTGCAAAGTCAAGTACCTGTGGTTTTTCCATTGCGTAGTTCACATTCAGGTATGTGAACACAGGGCGTGTGAAGCCAGCGTAATCCAGCTCAGTACCAATTGTGTCCAGGCTTGGTTCAACTGGACCGTTGCCAAAGTCAACCTTTACAGCTTGCAGCTTGTCTGTGTTTGATACGTAATAGCCAAATCCAAAGTAAGCAATTGCATTTTTGTCAGAGGATACAAGGTCAACCAGCGTTGAGTATTCTTGCTGCAGGCTTGCAGATTCAACCATGTCCTGCTCATCAAGAATTTTTTCGTAGAAGAACTCGTAAGTACCGTGGTTTTCATTTGGACCATAGAATTTGATTTCTTCTGCTGGCCATTCAGGACGAATATCAGACCACTTTGTAACATTACCTGATGCCAGATACATGTTGACAATTTCATCACGTGTCATTTCAGTTGCCCAAGTGTTTTCTTTGTTGATTACCATTGTAAGACCATCGTAAGCAAGAACGAACTCGTATACGTCTTCGCCAAGCTTCATGCCTTTTTCTTCAAGCTGTGCAACTTCTTTGTCCTTGATTTTTCTAGATGCGTCAGAGAAGTCTGTCTCACCAGGAATGAACTTCTTAAATCCTGCTGATGAGCCAGCACGGCCAACCTGTACGGATACATCCGGCTCTTCATTTACCATGTAGTCTTCTGCGATATTTGCCATCAGTGGGTAAACTGTACCCGATCCGTCAACGATTACTGCGCCTTCAAGTGCTGGTTCTTCTGGAGCCTCTGCCTCTGCTGCAGATGCTTCTGCTGGCTCAGCAGCTTTCTCAGCCGCCTTAGCACCGCATCCTGCAAGTACACCCATCGTCAGGACCAGAATCAGTCCAAAAATCGTAAATTTCGAAAATAAAGTTCTCATTGTTCGTATCCCCTTCCAAAGTTTTGTCTAATTTCGTTTCAGTTCTTACTGCCAAGGTCATTATAGCAACGATAGTCAAGGTGTGTGTTTAGACATGGTAAAGCTTGTGTTAAGGGAATGTTAATCTCTGCACGCCTTGAATTTACAGGCTTTCATCTATAGTCCCCTTAAAATCAATAGCTTTTTTGAAGAAACTGCACCCTATCAGACACAGAACTTCAGAGAGGATTGGATGACGCTCTCCTCTCATTGCAGAAATTTGCACACAAAAAAAGACCCTCCTTGATAGGACGGTCATATCTGCCTTCATGGAATTTTGGGCACAAAAAAACTTTTCTCGGTAACTGGCTATCTTGCGATTGATGTACAAAGCCTCATTCGCTTTGTTTAAATGGTTCTTCTTTCATCAATTCCGTTTAGACCCTGATAGTTTTGCGTCACTAATTTTCATTAGTTTTGCTATTCACCGAAAAGTTTTGTTTGGCAGCCTGTCAACCTTGCAATTTTTTTATACATTAAAATGTACAAACTTTTTGTTTAGGTCATGGGCTTTGCGTCGTCGATTTTCATCAACTTTGCTTTTTATATATATACCACATTTCATATTTTCTAAACACTTTAATTTATCAATTTACTTTTTTATTTCAAGATACGTCTTTTGTTTTCCCTTCATAAAAAAGAGAACCAGCACTGCCGGTCCTCTTCCTAAAAATCATATTACATTTCATACGGTATACGCACAATGAACTCTGTCCCCACACCGTACTCCGATTTTACTTCGATCTTTCCTTCAAATGAAAGCACGACGTGTTTTACAATTGCCAGCCCCAGACCTGTACCGCCCACATTTCTGGAACGGGCCTTGTCCACTCTATAAAAGCGTTCGAACAGGCGGTCTATATGATCTGACGGAATGCCAATCCCATTGTCTTCAATGGATATTACAAGTTCATCGGTATTGTCTCTTAGGCGGACCCATACACTGCCGTCATTTGGTGTATACTTGATGCCGTTATCAATAAGGTTGATTAGCATTTGCTTGAACCAGCCAGAGTTTCCGAAGAGCTCACCACACTTATCATCACATTCTAAAGAGATGTTGACATTCTTCTTTTTACCGATTTCACCAAGCATGTCGACAACATTCTGAGCTGCCTCACACACATTGATTTGAGACTTCTCAATCATACTGCTTCGCTTCTCAATATCGGACAGAACCAAAAGGTCTTCAATAAGGGTGGACAGACGCCCAGTTTCCATATCAATGATATCGAGAAACTTGTCCCGAACCTCGATATTGTCAACGGCTCCATTCTTAAGCGTTTCAACGAAGCCCCGAATGGACGTCAGAGGTGTCTTGAGTTCATGGGAGACATTTGCGACAAAATCCTTTCGCATGAACTCCAGCTTTCGCATATCGGTTACATCTGCAATGATAATGACCACACCAATACGTTCATTGGCACGCTTTGAGCTCACAATCGGATTTGAATACAGATTCAAAATGCGGTGTTCCGGTCTTCCCATTTCGATTTCTATGGCAGTCTGAACGTTGTCGTCAAGCAATGTCTGTATCTGCTCATCAAGCTGATTGTTTCTAAAGGCCTCCAGGATATGCTTGCCTTTGATTTCATCCTCTTTAAACCCAAAGAGGAGCTCTGCAGCCGGGTTGATGAACATAACATGCTTATGGTTGTCAACTGCTATTACGCCATTCAGCATACTGGACAGAATGGCACTATTTTTGATGTTCTGATCTTTAATTTCCATAATTTTATTTCCGAGTTCTTTACTCATTTTATTAAAATTCTCAGCCAACTCACCTAACTCATCATCCGCGTCATAATAAATGCGGTTGCCGAAATTTCCATTTGCGATGTCTTTCGACGCCCGTGTCATATCTTGAATTGGATTGATGATGATTTTCATGAACCGTACACCCAACAGGATCGCAATGACCATACCAAAAGCAGCTGACAATAGGATAATCCTAAAAAGATGGTAGTTGAAGGTTGATATTTCCGTAAGCGGTACAGACATTCTGATAATGTACTTTTCGCCATTTCTGAGCTGATGCGGTATTGCTACATAGTAGAGGTCCATCCGAATGGATTTCGAATACCTCTGACTTACTCCCACATAGCCCTTCATGGCCTCCTGAACTTCAGGACGTGACCCATGGTTGTCAAGCGCCGCTGGATCCGCATCGGAATCAACAACGACAACACCCGTATCGTCAATTATGGTTACCCTTGCATTAAAATTGTGCGCTTCTGACTTTACAATCTGATTGACATCGTCAATATTCTCGATCATGTCGCTCTGCAAAAATCCCCTCAGGAGATAGGCGTTACTGAGCAGCCTGTTCTCAACATTGTCGATAAAGTCCCGCTGAAGCAAGGCATGTGCAAGAAGGCCCGTAGCCAATATGCCAATGAACATCAGTGCGATGAGCAGTAGATTTATTTTTCTTCTCATAGGTCACACTCTACTTAACCTTGTAGCCGACGCCACGGACTGTTTCAATGTACTTGATCCCGCCATCTTCTTCAATCTTGCTTCTGAGGTGGCGTATATGAACATCCACGGTTCGCGTCTCGCCAAAATAATCATAACCCCATATTTCATCCAGAAGGAAATTGCGCGAAAGTACCTTTCCACGATTCTCAGCAAGAATCTTCAGGAGTTCAAACTCTTTTAGCGTCAGCTGAAAAATGTCTTCTCCCCTAGAAACTTCGTGCTTGTCAATGTCAATGGTCAAATCTTCAACTGTAATTTTTCCCGTTTCCTTAAACGGCTGTGTATTCTGATACCTGCGCAGGATGACTTTGATTCGGGTCAGCAGCTCCCGAATACTGAAAGGCTTGGTGATATAGTCATCCGCACCAATTTCAAGACCGATAATTTTGTCAGTTTCACTGCTTTTTGCAGTCAGCATAATAATTGGAATTTGTTTTAACTCTCTGTTGTTTTTGATACGATTGCATACATCAATACCGTCCACTTCCGGCAGCATCAGGTCCAGGAGCACCAAATCAGGCTTTTCCATTTCGACGCGCTTGATGCCGTCACGTCCGTTAAACGCATAAGAAACCTTGTATCCATTACTTTCCAAGTTGAACTTGATGAGTTCAACAATATGCTCCTCATCCTCAATTATTAGTATATGTGGCTGAGACATTTGCTTCCTCCTTGTTCGTTTATATCCCCGGTTGAATCTCTTTACAATTATAGATGACCATTGTTAAGTCCATATTAATTCGAGCAATTTATTCAGTTTATCCTAATATTTCTTTCGACTCGCCTTAACGCAAATCCTCTATATACTTATATACACGGATTATTTTCCAACGCACATTTTTGTGTTCATTTATATATCCTGCCTAATCCAAATGCCTTGCAAACGATAGACGCCCCAGGGGTTCTGTGCGCGCACAGCCTCTGGGGCGTCTTCTATTTATACATTTCATTACCTTCGTCAAAATTTGCCTATTAATATAGGAAGACTTTTTTGATCCTTCTTCTTTTGAGGTCTCTTGAAAATCGACTTCAATCAGATTCTATACCTGATGCAAGACATCCAGTACCGAAATTTCTGGGTCTTTTATAAGGTTTACAAAACCCTTTTCGGTTTTGATCAGCGGCCGGGTCGGGTGTTTCTTGTCAATGAAGATGATTTCACCATCTTCTCCATTACTGAGCCGCGCCACATTTCCGACAAAGTACTGGACGATATTGCTGACAAAGACCTTACTGTAGAAGGTGTCCAGAGAGCCAAACGACTTTTCCTGAATCTGACCAGCTACATAGAAGGGGCAGTCCCGCTCCCTGTAAACCCGGTCTGATGTCATTGCGCTATATATGTCCGCAATCGCAATAATTCTGGCATAGGGATGTATGCGCGTCCCCTGTACGCCATTGGGATAGCCGCTTCCATCACCTCTTTCATGATGCTGCAGGACACCCGAAAGGACTGCGTCGTTAAATTGCTTGGTATTGGCAAGAAGCACATAGCCCAGCGTTGGATGGGTCCGCATGACTTTGAACTCTTCCTCCGTCAGCTTTGAGGGCTTGTTCAAGATTTCATCTGGAATGTTGCACTTTCCAACATCATGGAGCAGGCCCGCTATGGATAAGTCCTTGAGTTCCTCTGTACCCATGCCCAGCCAGTTTCCAATCAGTGCAGAGTACAGGCTGACCTGTACAGAATGCTCAAATGTGTATTCATCACTTTGACGAATCTGCCATATTTTCTGCGCAATATCTGAACCGGATTCAATCTCGGCAAGCAAAGGCCCTACAACATCTTCAACATCCTGGTAGAGAACCTTTCCACCTATTGTTGCTGTCTTGAATATGGATTTGAAACGTTCGACAGAACCTTTATAAGCTTCTTTAAATCGTTTTTCCTTTGCATTTTCCACTATGGATTTTTCATCCTGTACGGAGACATCATCAAACGCTTGTATTTTGATCTCAAGTATCCCAGATTCGTATTTCAGATACTCAACATGAGATGCTTTAAGCACAGAACCTTCTGATATTATTAGGACACCATTGATGTCATATATGTCTTCATTAATAATCATGCCTTTTTCGACAAGGTCAACACTGATACTTTTCATGAACATTCGCTCCTAATATATACTCAACCTATATAATTATAGCACATAATGTCCTATTTCCCGACCTAAAGTCCTATGAAATCTCATGTATTCTACTGTTTTTTAAGAGAACTGAATCTAATAAAGTAAACGATTTATTTTCATATACCGATATTGTCACCTTGGCAAGAATTAGAAATTATTTACAACCCATTCAGACCATGTTATAATTGTGGTGTTTTTAGGTACCCATGTCATTCAGGGGATAAGCAGGAATAGGGACATCTTCTAAACACATGCAGTACCAACTGCTCTAGCCACAGTGTCTGTTGGATAGAGTTATATTACAGATTGTTAATATTTAGTCAAACTCCCTAACTTGCGTAAGCGCGCGTTCCAAAAAGGAATTAGGCAGTGTGAAAGGGGTCACCACTATGCAAACAGAAGGATTAACGATTGGCCAGAGGATTCGGATGGTCCGGAAATACCTCGGTGTCAAACAGTACGAAATCACCAGCGGTAAGATAACTCGTAATTTAATCAGTGCAATTGAAAATGACAAAGTACGTTTAACACCAGAAAACGCTCGTCTCATTTACGACAACTTGAATCGATTTGCAAAGGAAAAGAACATGGAAATCGATTTGGATTTGAGTGAAATACTGGGCAGCGAGCCGGATTTCCAGGCAGAAATACAAGCCGACCGATACATAAACCAACTTAAACGTTCTATTCGAACCAACGAAATACCTACTTACAAACTCATTCACGAAATTGAAGACTTCCTCTATGGTTGGGACATCCCCGTAAAAAAGGCTGAGGTTTATTCTCTATTTGCTGAAATCTATGCTTTGAAAAATGAAAAACTGAAGCAGCTGTTTTACTACACGAAGGCCTTTGAACTCTATTCAGTAGAAAAGTATTTTAATTCCCTTCCGCAACTTGCATCAAAAATCAACGAATGCTCAAAGCAGCTTGATTCACCTGAAATAGGCATGCGCTTCTGTGATCTTGCCATTTCAAAGGAGCCTACTGCTTCAAGGGAGGATATGTACAGCCTGTACATGCAAAGCGCCCTTTGTAACAGCCAGCTTGGCAACCATGACCGTGCAATCCGAAACATCGATGTCTGTATTGATCGTTATACTGACGATCTTGGTGCGGATTATTATCAGGCGGTTCAGGTCAAAGCAAAATGCTACGCACTGAACAATTGCTATATGGAAGCCATTCAGTATTATACCCACGCTACGAACGGCTTCTATCGTCTCAACTATATTGCGGAAGGTATTGAGAGCACAATTCCCGTGATTTCACTGCTTTATACGCAAGGACGCGATACAAACGCTTCCAGAATCAAAGCCCTGCTTCTGGAACTCAACGAAAGATTCACGCAGATCAACGCTGTTTCAGTTGAATTGCAGCTGCAGCTTTCAAAAATGTACACTGGAATCAATCTGGCAGATAATGCCCTTGAAATATACAATATGATCCTTGGCGCTCCAGAATCTTTGACGACATCAGAGAAGGTTCAAGTGCTCCACACTGCATTTGATCTTTTCAAGACAACGCATCATCTCTCAAAATGGCTCTCCTACTATAAGGGTTCCCAATTGGAGCTTAAGAAACTGGAAAACACACAGCAGCGACAGCTTGCGACTTGTTTGACACACTCCCTTAAATATCTGATTGAAACACAGAACTTTGATTTTGCAAAGCAGATCACGCACGACCTTGCTGCTTTGGCACAAACTGAAAAATAAGTAAGAGCACCTCTTGCAAGTTGAACTTGCCAATGAGGTGCTCTTTTTTATGCTGCTAAATCGTCGGATTGACTGACTTCGTCAAACTCAGCATATACAGCTGAAGACGGTTCTTCAGTGATCAGGCTCACGAGAACAATTGCGGCAAATGAAACAAGCATCCCCGGCACAATCTCATAGAGGTTGAAAATCCCGCCCGAAAGCTGTTTCCAGATAACCACTGTAGCACCACCGGAAATCATGCCTGCCAGTGCGCCGTGTCTGTTCATGCGCTTCCAGAATAGCGAGAGTATGACCGTCGGTCCAAAGCCAGCGCCGAACCCAGCCCATGCATAGGAAACAAGGTCAAGCACCGAACTCTGCGGATTCATTGCGAACAGGTATGCAATCAGGGCAACGCCCACAACCGAGGCTCTGCTCACAAAGAGGAGTTCCTTTTCCGAAGCATCACGCTTTATGAGTCTGTAAATATCCTCAGTCAGAGCGGACGAAGTAACAAGGAGCTGAGAATCTGCTGTACTCATGATTGCCGCCAGGATGGCCGCCAGAAGGAATCCTGCAATCAGCGATGGGAAAAGCTCTCCGACCATCACCATAAACACCGTTTCTTCAGCGCCTGCACCAAGCGCCCCTCCAAGGAAAACGCGACCCACAAGTCCTATAAATACAGCTGCAAACAGGGAAATGATAACCCACACCATTGCCACTTGTCTGGCTTTCTTGATTTCTTTCGCAGAACTGATTGCCATGAATCTGGTGAGAATATGCGGTTGTCCAAAGTATCCCAAACCCCATGCCAGCAAGGAAATGATTGAAATACTGCCCAGTGCTTCACCAGACATGGCAGTCATCGCATTGAGCGTTTCGGGGCTGACCTGCACAAGACCTTCCCTTAGACCAGACATACCGCCTGTCAGCACGAGGGCCTTGTATGGCACGATTATAAGTGCAAGAAGCATTAGGAGTCCTTGGAAAAAGTCCGTCCAGCAAACCGCCATGAAACCGCCCAGGAAGGTGTATGATATAACGACAAGCGCACCCACTGTCAAGGCAAGGGCATAAGGTATATCAAACACTGTACTGAACAGCTTTCCTCCAGCCACAAGTCCTGACGCCGTGTAAATCGTGAAGAACACAAATATCAGAATAGCAGAGACAACACGCAGTACACTTGATTTGTCATGAAACCTATTTTGAAAATACTCTGATAAGGTCAGTGAATCACCTGCTATTTCCGTATATTTTCTAAGCTTCTTAGCAATGAACTTCCAGTTGAAATACGTTCCGATTGCAAGCCCTATTGCGATCCATATGGATTCAAGGCCGCTCAGGTATGCATAGCCAGGCAGTCCGAGCAGGAGCCAGCCGCTCATATCCGAAGCCTGTGCACTCAACGCGGTAACCCAGCCATTGAGACTTCTACCTCCAAGCACATAGTCCGACAGACTTTCTGTCTTTCTGTAGTAAATCAGTCCAATGAGCAGCATGGACATCAAATAAATGAAAAAAGCCAACAATACACCAATCTGTTCCTGAATCATCTGCGTCTCCTTCTTGTTTTAAACTGCTGCACAGAGCTGGTCTCTCCCTACTCCCATAGCCGATACAACTCACATGCGCCTGCAAAAAATAAAAAAACCGTCCTGACAAAGGACGATTTGCTCGCGGTACCACCTTTTTTAACACTTCCATATCTCTTTTTTTAGAAAGTGTCCTCTCACAGTCTGTAACGTAGACAAATCCGTTTGAGGTTTTTTTCTTCCCCCCAAAAGCTCCAAGTCTGGTTCCATAAACAGTGGTAAAGGTGTTTTTCAGCGGCGCACCCTCTCTGGATTACATGTATATGTACTATTACTCTTCTCAGCTTCATTATTTTCCTGCGATATATATTAGCGAAAATATTAAATTTTGTCAATACATTTATTAACATAAGTTAACATTTAAGGTGTAACTCTACTCGGTCTGCTTGGTCAAAAACGATTTGCACCCACTCAAAAAGCACTGAACAATCCTGGATTGCTCAGTGCCTGAATACCTCTTCAACTCTTTATTTTTTCAGTCTGACATAAACGGCCTTTGCAGGCGAGTTGTCATTTGAACGCTCATCGATTTGGAAGAGCTTTGTCGCTTTCATCAGTTCATAAAGCTTCTTGTAGCCAAAGTTTCTCGGGTCAAAATCCGGTGCCTTATTTGCGATATTCTGCCCTACACTGCCAAGGTGTGACCAGCCATTTTCATTGGCCGAGGCCTCAACCGCGCTGACTAGAAGCGAAACCAGCTTCTTATCACTTTGAAGCTGCTTCATTGCAACCGGATATCTGGCGTGATTTTTCTCATCCTTCATAAGGATTTCTGTGAAAATGAACTTATCACATGCACCTACAAATGCCTTCGGTGTCTTGCTCTCGCCAAAACCATACACGAGCATTCCAGACTCTCTAAGGCGAAGGCATAGTCTTGTGAAATCCGAATCACTGGACACAATGCAAAAGCCGTCCAGCTTGTCTGTGTACAGCAAATCCATCGCGTCGATGATCAGAGCGCTATCTGTCGAGTTCTTCCCCGAGGTATAGCTGAACTGCTGCACCGGGTTTAACGCATTTTCGAGAAGAACTTCCTTCCACCCCAAAAGGTTAGGACTTGTCCAGTCACCATAAACACGCTTAACGCTGGCGATTCCATATTTAGCTATTTCGTCTAGCAAGCCTTCGATTATTTTCGGGGACGCATTGTCCGCATCAATCAAAACAGCAAGCTTTTTTTGGATTGAGTCGTTCTCTTTCATCATTCCACCTCTTTGCTGTACGTAATCTTCATCGTCTCTCATTCTATCATATAGATTATCAATTTTAAATGTAAAACTATACAGAATTCTCATCAAAATCATACATTTTTTTCCTATGCATGCTCTGTCAAAATCTTTTACAGGTCAATCCCATTCCGCAGCATCGATACAGCCCTATATGTCATGCCCATTCCCAAGGGAAAAGGCCTGCGGAACACCCATATCCGCAAGCCTTTTATCAAAATATGTTTATGAATAATATGCTAATTTAATAACCGGGTCCAAGTGTGCCCTTCACCTTGAAACCTGTTTAGAATGGTACATTTTCAAGAATGGTATCATCTGGTTCATCACTGGATTTCACAACAGGCGAATGCTCCTTTGAAACGCTTGGAATAAATCTGAGCCTACTCGCGGTGATATCTGTTGTATATACCTTGCTTCCGTCTTCCTTCACATAGGAACCCGTCGTCACACTGCCTGTCACACCTACCATGCTGCCCTTCTTCAAGTAGGAATTCGCACTCTCCGCTTGTCTGCCCCAAACCTTGATTCTAGGAAAATCTGCTGTACTTCTGCCTTCAGCGCTATACTGTTCTTTTTTTGCCTGAGACAGGGGTCGGTCAATGGCTATGCTAAATGTAGATATGCTCGTACCATCGTTGGTGCTTCTAATTTCCGGATCGGCCGTAAGTCTTCCAACTAAGTTTACAGAATTCATATCAAACCTCCTTTTCCATATAATACCATATAATTTTATTTTTTACAATATATGTAATCATTTTTCCGTATCTGACCTTTTTTTCATGCACGGAAACTGTGATATAATATTATGGACCAATTGATGAAAGGAGGAATACAAATGAGTACACATATTGGTGCACCAGAAGGTGCAATTGCTGAAACGGTCCTGCTTCCAGGCGACCCGATGCGTGCCAAGTTCATTGCGGAGACTTTTCTTGAAAATCCACAGTGCTACAATACGGTTCGGGGCATGTACGGCTATACCGGTACATATAATGGCAAACGTGTTTCCGTTCAGGGCACAGGTATGGGAACCCCATCCCTGGCAATCTACGTAAATGAACTTATTCAATTTTACGGCTGCAAGCAGCTTATTCGTGTTGGTTCAGCAGGTTCAATGCAAGACCATGTCAATGTTCGTGATGTCGTTCTGGCTTCAGGTGCATGCTCTGACTCCGCAATGAACCGCCTTATGTTCAACAACATGGATTATGCACCGATTGCCAGCTTCGATTTGCTGTCAAAGGCTTATGCAGCAGCTCAGAAGCTCGGCATTGAACCCCATGTCGGAAATATCCTGACAACAGATTCATTCTATAACGGCAGACCAAATCCACTCGATGTCTGGGTACAGCACAATGTCCTTGCAGTGGAAATGGAGTCATCTGCACTCTACACAATTGCTGCAAAATTCGGCGTAAAAGCTTTGTCTGTTCTGACAATTAGCGATCATATTTTCAAACAAGTTGAAACGACGTCAGAAGAACGTGAAAAAACTTTCACAGACATGATGAGAATCGCACTAGAACTGGCATAACGGAGGTACCGAATGAAGCGTGTTGCAGTAGTCGGAATTGTACTTGATGAACCACAGGAAGCAAATTCAAAATTGAATGAAATTATCGCAGAATATAAGGATATTGTTAGGGGAAGAATGGGAATTCCATTTGCTGAAGAGGGGATTTCAGTCATTTCTCTGACTGTTGTTGGATCAATGGACGAAATCAATGGACTCACAGGTAAACTTGGTAATGTGAGAGGCGTAAGTGTGAAAACTTCCATTTCTAAAAAGGAAATTGCTTCTTAACCGCAACAATACATATAACTGCCGATTCAATATGCTGAATATTACATGGCTTCTGTACTGTGACAAATTGCAGGCTAATTGAGTTGTTAAAAAACAACAAAAGAGGGATGTTACCTGGTAACATCCCTCTTAAAATTGTTCAAAATCTCCAGCTATGACCTGTAAACTTGTATCTTTACCTCGTGCTTACAGCGTAAATACAGCAAGTGATGCATTCAGGCTGTCAAGCTGTTCCTTGTTTTCGCGTATACGCTCGCTGATCATTTCAAGACTCTCTGTCTGCTGTACTGTCGATGCAGATATCTCTTCAGAACCTGCCGCAGTTAAGGCAGATACTTCCGAAATCTTTTCGATTTCTCCAAGAACATCAGCCTTTATTGTATTCACATTTTCAAATTTGTGTCCCAAATCAGTAATCAGATTTGAAACAGAAGCAATAGAACCATTGATTTCATTGAATATTGTCTGTGTTTCATTTACCGAATCATTGACCTTGTCAATGGCCGTATTGGTTCCAGCAATAGTCTCATTCGTACTGCCGACCAAATCGACGATTTCAGAAATAATCGAACCAATTTCTTCAGCCGATTTGGAAGACTGCTCTGCGAGCTTTCTAATCTCCTCTGCAACGACCGCAAAACCACGTCCCTGTTCCCCAGCCCTCGCAGCTTCAATGGCAGCATTCAGTGCCAGCAGATTTGTCTGATCGGAAATGGAGCGTATGGTCACAATAATTTCACTGATTGTTGACGACTTTTTAGCCAGCTCATCGACACTCTGATTTACAACACGTGTTGCGTTGACATTTTCATCAAAGTTTTCTTTGAGAGACTTGAGGGATACCTCAGACTTCTTACTGGTTACAAGTACCTCATCCGCCAAATCGATGGTGCTAACAAGACCAGATGAGGCGTCGTCGATATGACTGGACAGATCGTTCATGGCCTTGACGGACTCACTGCTTGATTGAGCCTGTGATGTTGCACCTTGGGCAATCTCATCTACAGACTTGGAAATCTCTTCATTGCTGAATGCCGCATTTCTAATGATGCCTTGTATCTGCACAGTTGATTCCGTAATGTCATCTGCAAGAAGATGCGTCTGCTTGAGCAACGTTTGTATATCAGAAAGCATTTTATTAAAGCTTCTTGCCAAAACACCGATCTCATCTTTAGTCGCAAGATCGACCCTGACACTCAAATCGCCATTGCCTGCCCTTTCCATGTTTTCAACCAAAACATTAATGGGATTAAAGAGTTTTGTCGCAATAATGATGATTATCACAACAACAAGAATTAGTGCAACACCTAGAATTGTGATAATGTTTACAAGAATCGCCTGTACTGAATCGGAAAAGTCAGTTTCTGGCACAGTCGCCACAAGCGTCCAATCATCCAGTGCACGATATGAGGCGTACATCTTGCCATTTTCATCGGTATACTCAAAAAATCCATCTCCACCTTGAGAAAGTTTGGTAAGTGCTTCAACTTCGGCAATATCCGTCCCAATTTTATCCGGACTGTGATGGTAGAGCATCTTTCCATCAGCACCCACGATATATGCATAACCGTTTTTTCCAACTTTAAAGCCTTCAATCATGCTCTGCAGGCCGATGACATCTCTCAAATCGTCAATGTAGGAAGGTTCAAGTCCAATCTGAACAACACCCGGTTCATCCACTCTGGATACTCCGATATACTGGAAGAGAGTCGCATCTGTTCCACGTTCAGAAGGTGCCTGCGCAAGTCTGCCATCTGTTTTCCCAATCAAATCAAGGAAAGGCTTCGTCTGATCGGTCGTATTGAAATCAAACCCGTAAAAGCCTTCAATATTCCCGCTTTGTAAAACACCGTCCGCATCAACCACGTGAAGCTCGTCAACACCAATGCGCTTAGCAAGAGACTGCATAATAGCAGGCGTCATGACTTCGGGGTTGTAATGGATAATTTCCGCCACAGCTGCCGTTAAATCAAGGTTCTTCTCATCCAAAGTTTCAAAAAAAGTATTTTCAACCTCTCGACGTGTCGTAATATTCTCTGTCAGATTATCAAGCTGAGAGGCCATCTGATTCTGAATCATATCCATCACCAGATTATTCTGGATTTGACTTAGCGTGATAAATCCAATGCCCAGAAATGCAGCTACTAGGAGTGCTAGAACCGGTATTAGCAATTTACTCTTCAAATTCATAGTTAACCCTCCATATCCCTCGGTGACCCTATTGTTTCATCAAATAAACCCTATGCGCCCACACCCATTATTTGATCCATGATAAAAAAAAACAACAACTTCAAATATGAATAAGAAATCATTGTTGATTACGCATTTTATGTCGATAGTTATGAGACTATCCATTTCTTTATATTGCTATTCTCCAAGTAAAAGTGACTTGCTGACATTATCCATGATGATTTTAAACCAGACTGTGTATTTCTCTGGCGAACGCGCAATATCATCCACAAGCTCGTCAAATGAAATCCACATCACACTGTCCACTTCTTCAGGATTGAATGGAATCTCTTGGTTTATATATTCCCCAATCAGGACATGGTCAAACTCATTTTCGGTCATCCCGTGATCCAGTTCAGCCCTGTACATAAACTGATAGACCTCTTTCACATCGCAATCTATGCCCAGTTCTTCCTGTAGTCGTCTATGTGCTGCCTGCTCAACTGTTTCACCTTTTCTCGGATGCGAACAGCATGCATTCGTATAAAGCCCGCCTGAGTGGTACTTGCTCAGCGCACGTCGCTGCAGGAGCACTTCATTTTTCTCATTAAACAAAAATACAGAAAACGCCCGGTGAAGCATGGCTTCTTCATGTGCCTGCATTTTTTCCATTTGACCTACTGGATGATCATTCTCGTCTACAAGTATGACAAACTCTTGTCTACCCATTCTATTTACCTCCACAAACTGCTCTTAATTTCTCTTCTGTTTTATACTTATACAGGTTCAAGTACCCGAAAAACACCAGACTCCCTGCGACAACAGGAAATACACCACGGGCTAGAACACAGAAAACGCCCATTGCAAAAGACATCATCATTATGCGCACATGGAAGGCCGCATAGACTTGTCCATATACTTGAACATCCGTCTTCTTCGATGGTAAGACTGTTATAACATGAGCGCCCTCGCTTTTAAAGCTTCCATTTTTAGCACCAGACCCCATGGTATACATCCATATGCCAAACAACCAGTAAGCTGCCAATACTATATATTCCGGACCCATTATATCTCCCGTTCCCTTTCTCGATTCCCCAGTATCGACACAATCGCCGATACCCCATTATACCATCAACGCGCATGCATTTTAATAGCTTAAGCCTTGCGCTGCAATCACCAAAGCGGATTCATTAACATTCTATCCAACATGGGAAGGCTTTGCCACATAAAATTATACAAAGTCGCACAAATAAAATAGGTTGACTTTATAGGATGCATTTGATATTCTTTTCACAAATCCACCTTTCATATGAGTTTTGAAGATTCTTATATGTGAAGGTATATAGCTTTCAGCGTAAACGACCTTATGGAAAAGAGAATTCTAATCCCGGAGGATGTTCACAGTAGCGGTTATACCGTCTATTTTAGTGTGCACAAACCTCCACGATTAGTTGGAGGTTTTTTTATATTCGGAAAAGACAAAGAAATGCACAGATTCATATGTAAGAGCATAATCTCTTGCAAGCAAAATTATGCTCTTACATATGAATCTGTATATGGCGCGACTAGCGACATGAGCAACTGGAAGTTGCTCAGACTGTTGCCAATACTCCGAAGAAAACTGAACCTTCAGGCCAGTTACTACGAAAGGAATAATTTATGGCTCTTGATTTAATCCAGCGCTTAGCCGATGGAGAAATGTTAAACGAAACAGAACTTGTAAAACTGCTCGACTCACTAGATCATCCTGAAAACGGAGATCAGCGGGATTTCCTATTTGAGAAAGCCCGAGAGGCACGTGAAAAATACTACAGTAAAGACGTATATATGCGTGGACTGATAGAATTCACAAATTACTGCAAACAAAGCTGTGCGTATTGCGGCATCAGAAGCGGCAATCCAAAAGCTGACCGATATAGACTGACTGACGAACAAATACTTGACTGCTGTACAGAAGGCTACCGACTTGGATACAGAACCTTTGTGCTTCAAGGCGGTGAAGATGCCTACTATACGGATGAGAAAATCGTCGACCTTGTGAACAAGATTAAGGAACGCTTCCCAGAGGCGGCTGTTACGCTTTCAATTGGCGAACGCTCACGTGAAAGCTACCAGACAATTAAAAATGCCGGTGTGGACAGATACCTGCTCCGCCACGAAACTGCCAACAAGGAAATATACGAAAGCGTTCATCCGAACATGAGCTTCGAGAACAGACAGCGCTGTCTTAAAGACCTTAAAGAGCTTGGTTTTCAAGTGGGTGCCGGTTTCATGGTAGGACTGCCAGGACAGAAGAACACACACCTTGCACAGGATTTGATCTTTTTGAGAGAGCTTGGTCCACACATGATTGGCATTGGACCTTTCATTCCCCATGAAGATACACCACTTGGCAAGGAAACAGGCGGAACGGTTGAAAAGACACTTATTATGGTCGCACTGACACGCCTTACTGTTCCAAAATCGCTTCTGCCTTCAACAACGGCACTTGGGACGCTCGACCCGCTCGGCCGCGAAAAGGCCCTGAAAGCAGGCGCAAATGTTGTGATGCCAAATCTTTCTCCGACAAATGTCCGGGAAAAATATGAGTTATACAAAGACAAAATCTGTACAGGTGATGAAGCTGCACACTGCCGCTCCTGTATTGAAGGAAGAATCAACTCAACTGGTTACCGTGTGAACATGTCCCGTGGGGATTATTATCAATGGAGGGTTTAAATATGTCTTTATTTATCGATCATGACTATATCCAGTCAGTACTGGAGCAAAATGCAACACCTTCAAAAGAAGAAATCACTGCAATCTGTGAAAAAGCCGCTAGTCTTCAAGGGTTGACACACGCTGAAGTTGCAAAGCTTGTCCACGTTGAAGATCCTGAACTTCTCAAAGTCATCTATAAGACTGCCGGTTCAATTAAAAACAAGATTTATGGAAATCGCGTTGTCATGTTTGCACCGCTGTATATCAGCAACCACTGTGTCAACACATGCAGCTACTGTGGTTTCCAACACGACAATGACCTGTGCAGAAAAAAACTGACCATGGAAGAAATTGAAACAGAAGTACGTATTCTTGAAAAAATGGGCCATAAGAGAATCGCCTTAGAGGCGGGCGAAGATCCAAAGAACTGCCCAATCGAATACGTTCTTGAATCAATGGATACAATCTACAATACTTCAGAAGCGCAGGGCAATATCCGCAGAATCAATGTGAACATTGCCGCAACAACTGTTGAAGAATACAAAATGCTTAAGGAAAAAGGCATCGGGACCTACATTCTGTTCCAGGAATCTTACCATAAGCCAACATATGAGAAAAATCACATGTCTGGTCCAAAGGCGAATTACGAGTACCACCTGACTGCATTCGACCGTGCTCAAGAGGCGGGCATTGACGATGTAGGCGGCGGTGTACTGTTCGGTCTGCATGATTATCGTTTTGAGATCCTCTCCCTGATGCTTCATAACGATCATCTTGAAAAGGAATGGGGCGTAGGCTTCCATACCATTTCTGTTCCAAGACTGAAAAAAGCTGAAGGTATGACACTGGAGCAGTTCCCATACCTTGTTCCAGATGAGACATTCAAGAAGATTGTCGCAGTAATCCGTCTGGCGGTTCCTTTCACTGGAATCATCCTATCTACGCGTGAGTCTGCAGCAATGCGAAACGAAGTAATCGATTACGGTGTATCGCAAGTCAGCGCCGGTTCTTGTACAGGCGTAGGCGGTTATAAGGAGTCAGAGCTGAAGGTGCATGACTTTGACCAGTTTAAGAAAGAAGATGAGCGTACGCCACTTGAAGTTGTAAAGGCACTTATCGGCGATGGCTATATTCCAAGCTACTGCACTGCCTGCTACCGTTCAGGAAGAACTGGTGACCGCTTTATGCAGCTTGCAAAATCGGGTCAAATTGGTAATGTCTGCAACCCGAATGCCCTGATGACACTTATGGAGTTCGTTTGTGATTACGGTGACGAAGAGCTTCTGAAAACAGGCAAAAGCACCATCTATGCTGAAGCGGAAAAAATTGCACGTGAAGACATCAAAACACTTACACTCAACAATCTGAAGAAAATTGAGAACGGTGAACGCGATCTCTTCCTGTAATGCATCTGTAATCCCATAATCAAAAATAACAAGGACCATGAACTGCATCTCATCTTGAGTGCAGCCCATGGTCCTCTATTATTTTCAACTCTTATGCCTTAAACTTTTCTATTGTCACGCGCAGAACATGAATGGTTTCATTCAACTGGTCAATGGAAGCGACAATCTCTTCGATATTTGCAGTCTGCTCCTGGGCAGAAGCACTTACCTGCTGGACCATGCCAGAGCTTCTTAGGCCGACACCAGCCACTTCATCCATATGACTGAGTACAGTATTCTTCAAGCTGTCAATATTTCGGATTCCTTCCGCAAGACCGCCAACTTCTCCAATTACCGTTCCAACACTTTCGTTGGAACGCGCATAAGCACTTATTGTCAGTTGGAGCTGCTCTTCTGCCATCAGAACGATTTCAGAGTTGGATACGGCAACCTTATTGGACACTTGGATTTCTCGTGCTACTTCAGAAATAATGATATCGATTTCTGTTGCGGCATCACGAGATTCTTCTGCAAGCTTTCTGATTTCATCTGCAACAACTGCAAAGCCTCGCCCCTGCTCTCCTGCTCTTGCAGCCTCAATAGATGCATTCAGGGCAAGCAGATTGGTCTGGTCAGCAATATTTCTTATCGCTTCAATGATACTCACAACGCTGGATGACTTTTCCAGCAAAGCGCCCATGCTTACATTGATTTCCTCAAACCCTCTGGTTGTCTCCTTCAATCTCTTCTCCATCACTTGAAGATTCTCATTGGAGTCCAGATTGTTTTTATGTAGAAATGCTGTCGCATCCATTGCTATTTGAATTTTATCACCGAGGACACCCAACTCTCCACTCAAGGAGTCTGTCAGGCCATTCACTGAAACCATGGCATCAGCCTGTCTTGTAATGCCTTCGCTCACTTCATTCATAGTGAGAGACGTCTCTTCAACCATGCGTGCTGCTGAGTGACTGGCCCCCTGAATTTCCCTGTAGGCTTCACTCAGATTTTCTGCGCCACCGTTTAGCTTGCTCATCATGATGCCGTTGTTGTGAATCATCTTTTCAAAGCTATCTTTGAGTATTTCAAGCTCACCAAAAAATTTCCCCTCAATTTTGACAGTGAGATCATAATCGGCAACACGCTGTGCAACCTCTGAAAGTGTTGTAATCGGCTTGACAATACTTCTTGATACTGTGAGAATCAGAATTTCCATCACGGCAAAGAGTGCCAGCGCTATGAGGGCGCTCTTTCTCACACTGTCTTTCATACGATCAAGCTCTTCCTGAATATTGTAATCAATGCCAAGAACAGCGTAAACCTTCCCTTTATCATCCTGCAGAGGATAGTAGTTTGTCATCATGCGACCCCATTCGCTGTCTTCAAACAGGCCAAGGACAGGTTCTTCCGACTGGTAAATCTCTTTATAGATATCAATGTAATCCTCTTCGACGGGTTCACCAATAAAAACGCCCTCTTCATCCATGTAGGGATATCCATCTGCCAAATACACAAGATCTCCATCTGCAGTCATTCTCGATATGTATATGTATTTGATATGGCCTGTGGATTTGATTGTATTCAAGAGTGTCTCAACATCCCTGTAGCTTGACTTCTCCATATCCTCTTCAGTGGCAAATTCTCCTATGGTGTCTGCCGTGACAACCTCATTCACACGCTCATAAACCTTGCGCGAAAGACCGACAGCATTGTCCTTTGTCATACTATAGCTTGACCAATACATGATTCCCAGAAGTGCACACACCAAAATAAGGGTAGCTGTCATGATTGGCCACGCAATCTTTACCCATATCTTACATTTATTCCTTTGTTGTTTCATTTTATTCCCCCTATAAACCTTTTTTCACTCACTTCGATTTTCGTGACACTTTCTATATATGCCTTGATTTTAAACTGGCTAAAATCAGTTTAATCGATGAATAACATAATGGCAATGAGAGATTAAATCGAATTTTGTCGAACACCCATCTTTTTTCTCATATTTCTCTCCCTATGCTCAATAATACATAATTTCGTGTTTGGCTTTTGTACATTCTGACAAATTGGAGCAAGGCCTATTGATGTGTCCGGCAAACAGCGATATGATGTTGTCATCAAGAGTAAGGATGATAATAAATGAAAATCATGATTGTATCCGACACAGAATCCAGCTATTTGTGGGATTACTTCAACAAGGAAAAATGGTCTGACATCGACCTGGTCATATCATGCGGTGATTTGAAATCTTCTTATCTTCAGTTCCTGGTTACCATGATGCGTGTTCCGCTTTTTTACGTTCACGGCAACCACGATGAAGCGTACCATCAGTCGCCGCCACTTGGCTGTGACTGTATAGACGATGACATGGTTGTCTTTAAGGGACTGCGTATCGCAGGCCTCGGCGGTTCACCCAAGTATCGTGGCGGCATTTTTCAGTTTACTGAACGGGAAATGACAAAACGCTACAAGAAGCTTTCAAAGAAAATCCGAAAGTTTGATGGCATTGACATCTTAGTGACCCATAGTCCCGCTTACATGCTGGGCGACGGTGAGGATTTCGCCCATATCGGCTTTAAAGCCCTTCGAGAAATTCTCGATGCATGGCATCCAAAGTATCATTTCCATGGGCACCAGCATCTGAATTACGGACAAAAAAATGAGCGCTCCTTGCAATATGGAAGTACACATATTGTGAACGCTCATGGATACCATATAATCGATATATAAGACTTCTCCTCCAAAGTCGCTAATACCATTTTATATTTACACTATGCCGGATTGTATCCGGCATTTTTTCTATTCATCGAGAACTTCAACCCCTTCGACAAACCAGTCCATTTTCAATATCACTTCTGGATCGGGAACAACATCCTCCTCGATTCTGACGATGCCATCCTGATCGTAAACCGGACCTCTGAAGGGATAAAAGGTCCCCTTAATAATCAGCTCCCGCATAACCTTGACCAGTCGCAGGGTCTCGCGCGGCACAAAAGTACTCGATGCATAGATGTCAACGACACCAGACGCCATGCCCCACCAGAAATTCAAGAGCTTAGGGTTGTTGTTGAAAATGTTGGTCACAGCCTTATAGGTTCCATTCAGGACATTGTTGAGAATTTTCTCGTAGTATATGCCCCAGTTCCAGATTGGAGAAGCCAAATACCGCAGCGGTTCACCTGTCTCCCTGTCTATCTCGCAGAGCATGGAGTAAATGCCATAGGACCAGGTATCTTCTCTCGAAAGTCTTGAGGTCTTATTGTTGATGATATCCGCACCCGCGTCAACCAGTCTGGCCCCTTTTTCCTGGGCCGTTGTGGGATTGTTCCAGTTTCCTGTCCAGACGACCTTGATCTGAGCTCTTGGATTAACCATGCGTGCGCCAAGTGCAAATGCATTTATTCCCGATATCGCCTCAGCATCTGGCTCCATTGCCGCGTATCCGATAATATCCGTTCTCGTCATGCTTCCTGCAATGATTCCCGCCAGAAATCTCGGCTCATAGGTTCTGCCAAAATAATTGGACAGGTGCAGATAGGGTTTATTGCCGGAGCAGTTGAAAAACAGCGTGTTGGGATGTTCCAGCGCACATCTGAGTGTGGACTTCATAAAAACTTCACTCGTTGTGAACACCACATCATACCCCTTTAGAGCCACTTCCTTAATGGTCTCATAGGCCGTTTCATCCTCTGGAATATGATCGTAACAGTCGGTCTGCACACGGTCTCTCAGAACCGCCTGGATATGGAGTCTCCCCTGCTCATGAGAATACGTCCAGCCCGAGCTTTCAGTATCTCTTGCATAAAGAAAGGCGACCTTAAGCATTTTAGGGGCGGCAATCAAGCTCGAAAGTGTGTCCAGTACGCCTACAGGCTCTTCACCATCTTCGAGGGAAATGCCTGCCTTATCCGGCTGTTCCAGTGTCTTTAGCTCCTGTATGATCTGTTTGAGCGAATTTTGAATGTCATATTCGAACAATTGATCGGGAATACCATAAAGTCTGGCATAGAGTATGAAGGCATCTCCAGTTGAAACCTTGAGAGAACCGCCTCCCAGTTCATGATAAATCCGTCTGAAGGGATAATAGACATATCTTTCAAAATGCTCATACTTGCTTCGACCCAAATTTGTATCCGGATTATAATTCTTAAGATATCTGGACAGACGCTTGAATCGGCCCGGTTTTGTGAACCAAATGGAGATTAGTCTCGTTTCCTTGAAAAATTCCAGGAACTCATAATAAATCGTATTCAGTTCATCTTCAGGATCCCGCTTTGGCACAAGGCGAATAACCTCAGCCTGCACGGACCAGGCATCAAAATATTTTAAAACACTGACGCGTTTGTTTCCCTCCTGAACATAAAACCAGTTCATGTACTCATACACCTTGATCGGATCTCTGATTCCCTCCTCAAGGTGGGCTTCGCATAGGGAAATCCATTTCTCCTTGAAATCGGACTGTGCGATATCAAGCGGCATGAAATTGTAAGCGAAGGCAGTTCGCCTTGCATCCGTATAGGTGCCGACAACCTTGCTCAGTGGGACCTCGAGATGGCCAAGAGGGACTGTCGAAACAATTTCGACATCCTTCAGATACCCCTCAAGAGAAGGTAAGTGCCCTGAGTGACCCTTTGATTTTCTATTTTGATATGCGCGCTTTCCCTTTTGGACTGCATCGCGATAATTTTCTACAGCACTTGTCATACGCATAAAAATCGCCCCCTCACATATATTATACACAAGGAAGCGATTCCAATATCTTCTTAATATTCTTTTATGACAACTTACAAGAAGTTCTTGCCGCATGCTGACAAATATGACAATTCATTCAGGCTTGTGGTAAGACACCTTCGAGAATCAAGCTAGTGTAAGGGGCAACTGCAATATGGTCCTTTCCTGCGATTTCAAGCATAGCGCCCTTTTCGCCGTAATAGCTGCCAGATTCTGCAACAATCCTGTATGAGCCATCCGGACAATGGATTTCCTGGGAAACTGGAATTCCGTTATGCGCAATGACGCACCGCTTACCGCCTCGACCTGTAATTTCATACAAGATGCATCCTTCAGGTGCCTTGTAAAAAACCACATGGTCACGGATTTCCTTCTGGGTTCGCCATTTGAAGAAATCTGATTCCCTTCTGAAGGCAATCAGTCCACGGATATATTCATAATGTTCTATATACTCATGCTTGTGTCTCCAGTCGAGCATATTGATGTCATCACCGGCGTTATAGCTGTTGTGATGTCCCAGCTTTGTCCTGACAAACTCTGTTCCCGCCTGTATGAATGTCATGCCAAAGGACGTCAGTACGATTGCCAGGGAAAGACTGTGCATAGCCAGCTTTTCATTCTCTGAGTAGATCCCACAGGTTTTTTCGATCTTATCCCATAAGACCAAATTGTCATGGGCACTTGCATAGTTGACAACTTCCTCAGCGCTTGTAGCAAATCCTTTTCGGCCATCTTTCATTTCTGTGCTCGCAACAATTCCCAGCTCTACCCATGGTTTCATGTCCGTAAGGCCAAAGGCAAATCCCCTGCCAACACCGTCGTTGTCGCCTTTTATGGCATTTCTGAAATCGTCGTTGAAGAGTCCCACACCGAGCCCAACCTGCTTTGTCTTGAGAAAGCGGTCTGCCTCTGGAAGCGCGCTGTCTCCCCCGACCCAGGGTTCACCGTAGAGAATGATGTCAGGCCGCATTGCGCGCAGCTCGCTGGCAATTTCTTTAACGGTTTGAACATCATACAGACCTAAGAGGTCGAATCTGAAGCCATCCACCTTGTACTCCGTGAGCCAATATTTCAAGGAATCCAAAATGAATTTTCTCACTGCGGGACGCTCTGTCGCTAGCTCGTTACCGCATCCCGAGCCATTGGACAGGCTGCCATCGGCATTATGTCTGTAAAAGTACCCCGGTGCAATACGGTTGAGATTTGAATGCACCGACTCATAGGTATGATTGTAGACCACATCAAGCACCACGCGAATTCCCGCTTCATGCATGGCCATGATTGCTGACTTCAACTCTCTTACGCGCGCATATCCGTCATGGATATCTGTGCAGTAGGACCCTTCAGGGACATTGAAAAGCACTGGGTCATAGCCCCAGTTGTAATTTCGAGATGTGTATTCGTCTACGGTCTGATAATCAGATACCGGCATAAGATGCACATGGGTTATTCCCAGTTCAATAAGGTGGTCAAGTCCAGTCGGAGTCTTGTCGCATCCTGTTCCGCGCTCAGTGAAGGCCAGGTACTTTCCCCTGTTCTTAATGCCCGCACATTTGTTTGCCGAAAAATCCCGAACATGTACTTCATATATTATCGCCTCATGCTGGGGAATTGCATCTGGAATCCGGTGCTTCTCCCATCCTTCAGGATTAGAAGCCTTCAGGTCAATAATCATCGCCTTCTGACTGTTTGGTCCTGCAGAATGCGCATAGGGGTCTACGACCTCATAGTCCGTTTCCGCGCAGGTGAGAATATAGGTATAGTAATAATTCACATACTTTAGAGGGAGTTCTATTTTGAAGATGCCGTCTTTGAGTTTTTCCATGGGCAATTCTTCACGGAAAAGATCATCCCCGGTCTCATAGAGTGCAATTCTCACCCTTATAGCGCAAGGCGCCCAGGTTTTAATCCGGACGCCCTTTTCATGTATTGTCACTCCAAAATCTTCACATTTCAGTACCGTGTCTGGTACAATCATTTGTCTTTTCATTCAGATCATCCATTCATGTCTTATGGACACATCGGTGTATCCCAAATGCCAGATGCATATTCCATAATCGTTCTATCGCTTGAGAACACACCTGAACAGCCTGTATTGATGATGCTCATTTTTGCCCATTGTTTCTTGTCCCTATACAGATGATTGATTCTATCATGTGCTGCCACATATGAATCAAAATCCTTCAGCACGAAATACTCATCGTTATGCTGTAGAAGGCCATCGCGCAGGAGTCTGAACTCTTCTTCAGAAACATCAAAGAATCCATTTGTAAGCTGGTCAACCACTTTCTTGATCCTCAAATCTGAATTGTAGAGCTCCAGAGAATTGTAGGAACCATTTTCATAATACTCATAGACCTCAGGCTCTGTCAGTCCAAATATGACAATGTTCTCTTCGCCGACCTCATTGAGAATTTCCACATTTGCGCCATCCAGGGTTGCAATGGTCACAGCGCCATTCATCATGAACTTCATATTGCCAGTCCCCGATGCTTCCTTGGTCGTTGTAGAAATCTGCTCGCTCACATCTGCAGCGGGAATCAGCAGTTCAGCCAGAGACACACTGTAATTCTCCATGAAAACAACTTTCAGCTTATCCCGAATACGCGGGTCATTGTTCACTTTTTCGGCCACGGTGTTGATGAGCTTGATGGTCTGCTTGGCAACATAGTATGCCGGTGCCGCCTTTGCACCGAAAATGAAGGTTCTCGGCGGTATGTCCAGATTTGGGTCTTCAAGAAGTCGATTGTAGAGATGCATGATATGGAGCACGTTGAGAATCTGTCTCTTGTATTCGTGAAGCCTCTTGACTTGAATGTCAAAAATGGATTTTGGATTGACACGCACGCCATTTCTCTCATAAATGATCTCTGCCAGCCGCTTCTTGTTTTCTAGCTTTACATCCATAAACTTGTTCTGGAAGTCTTCATGTTCCGCATACTTGAGTAAATTTCTAAGCTTGATCGGATGATGGATGAAGTCTGGTCCTATGGTCTCCTCAAGGAGTGATGTAAGGCCAGGATTACAGTTTACAAGCCATCTTCTATGGGTGATGCCGTTGGTCTTATTGTTGAATCGGTGTGGAAAGAGCTCATAGAACGGCTTCAGTTCCTTCTTCTTTAAGATTTCCGTATGCAGGTGGGCTACACCATTGATGCTGTGTGACCCGACAATTGCTAGATTGGCCATACGGACTTCTCCGTCTGCAACAATGGCAATGTGCCTAATAGCGTCAAGCTGTCCGTTATATTTCCAGTCCCACAAATCTCTGCAGAAACGCTCGTTGATTTCTTCAACGATCATGAATATGCGGGGCAGAAGACTTTTGAACATGTCGATTGGCCAGCGCTCCATGGCTTCCTGCATGATTGTATGATTGGTATAGCTCATGACTTTTGTGGTAATATCCCAGGCTTCCTCCCAGCTCAGCCCCTCCTCATCGAGAAGAATACGCATAAGCTCAGGAATGGCCACCGCAGGATGGGTGTCATTGATGTGAATTGCAATATATTCGTTCAGTTCCGTAATCGGTCGTCCGGTTCTTTTATAAGACCGGATGATGCCTTGTACACCGCAGGATACGAAGAAGTATTCCTGTTTCAGTCTGAGCATTCTGCCTTCATGGAGTGAATCGTTTGGATAAAGCACCTGTGAGATCGACTCTACGGAATGCTTCTGTTCAAAAGCATGGACATATTGCCCTCTGCTGAACTTGGAATAGTCAAACTCACGGGAGCTGGTTTCAGCGCTCCACAGCCTGAGCGTGTTAACCGTGTCATTGTCATAGCCGACAACAGGCATATCATATGGGACGCCGATTACAGTCTCATAATGCTCATGAACGAAGGTCATGTTGCCGTCTTCCATATCTGTCCTGACATTGCCGCCGTAACGCACTTCGACCGCCTTGTCCGGTTTCTTGACCTCCCAGACATTCCTGTTTTCAAGCCAGCGGTCAGGAAACTCAACCTGATAGCCGTTAATGATCCGCTGCTCAAACAGGCCATAGTTGTAACGAATCCCTATGCCGTGACCTGGAATGCTCAGGGCTGCCATAGAGTCTAGAAAACACGCAGCCAGTCTTCCAAGACCGCCATTACCAAGCCCTTGATCCTTTTCTATTTCTGTAATGGCTTCAAAGTCAAAGCCG
The DNA here is from genome assembly GCA_963678925.1 of uncultured Acidaminobacter sp. Classification (GTDB taxonomy): domain Bacteria; phylum Bacillota; class Clostridia; order Peptostreptococcales; family Acidaminobacteraceae. The sequence continues at coordinate 542,402 of OY787533.1, forward strand.
ATTTCTTCAAGAACCTCTTTCGATAATTCCAGAATATCCAGAGCTGCCAAATTATTAATAAGAAAACGACCAGTCAAAAACTCCATTGAAAAATAATAAACCTGTTTTCTTCCTTCTTTTGCGTACCGCTCGGTCGTATTAATCCATTTCTGCGCAATATAATCCTTGCACAGACTTCCCAGTGCATGATATCTATCCCATCTCGAAGTCTCTTCAAGAGGTTTTGCACTCTTAGCAGCCAGTCGCCTCAGGTAATCCGTTTTAAACTGTTCCTTCGTAATCTTATTCATAAATCGCTCCTATCTGTTAAGTATATCCTGATAAACAGCCATATACTTCTGTGCAGACTTTTTCCAGCTTGTATCTGATTTCATTGCCCTTCGGACAATTTTATTCCAAGCCCGTCTGTCCTCATAAACCTGCACCGCACTTTCGATTGCGGTCAGCATTTCATGCGCATTGTAGTTTGCAAAGCTAAAGCCATTGCCTTCATCGGTATAAACATTATAAGGTTCCACCGTGTCCTTGAGGCCACCGGTTTCTCTAACAATCGGAAGCGTGCCGTATCTGAGAGCAATCTGCTGTCCAAGACCACAGGGCTCAAATAGAGATGGCATCAGGAACAGGTCAGAACCTGCGTAAATCTGATGCGAGAGGCCCACATTGAACTCTATGAGCGCACGTACCTTACCCGGGTATTTGTCCTGATAGTAGCGCAGCATGTTTTCATAGTGCGCTTCTCCAGTACCCAGCACGACAAACTGCACATCCAGTGCCATCATTTCTTCCATGACATGCTCAATGAGATCCAGCCCTTTCATATTGGCAAGGCGCGTGACCATGCCAATCATCGGCGTGAACTCACTTACAGGAAGTCCTAGCTGTTCCTGAAGTTCGCGTTTGTTTTCCCGCTTCTTCTTTAGTCCTCTGGAATCGTACTTCCACTTGATATGCGGGTCCTTTCTCGGATCATAAATATCATGATCCACGCCATTGGTGATTCCATGAAGCACATCGCGCCTGTCCCGCAGAAGACCATCCAGATTTTCTCCGAAGAAGGGATACTGAATTTCATCAGCATAGGTTTCAGATACCGTCGTTATGGCATCGGCAAAATTGATGCCCGATTTCATGAAGCTGACACCGCCATGAAACTCCATGCCACCTGAATAAAAGTGCCCCGGTCCGATCCCCAGCAGGTCATTCAAAATTTCCGGTCCAAAAACCCCCTGATATTTGAGGTTATGGATTGTAAATACCGTCTTGATGTTCTCATAAAGCGGATCGTGCCTGTAGTGTTCGTTGAGAAGGACCGGAATCATACCTGTATGCCAGTCATTCAAATGAATCACATCCGGCTTGAAATCCATATGTCTTATGGCTTCAAGAACCGATCTGCAGTAGTATGAAAACTTTTCACCATCATCGTAATGACCATAGAGGCCATCCCGTCTGAAATAGTATTCATTGTCTATGAAATAGTATGGAATCTCTTCATGGTCAATGCGGCTCAGACCTACGTACTGCTTTCTCCAGCCGACATCAACGTAAAAGGTATCCAGATATTCTTCCCTGTCCGCTATGGTATCGGGAAGGTCGAATGTCTTAGAGACCACGACACGTATGTCGACATTCTCTTTTCTAAGCGCCTTAGGAAGGGCAAAGGCAACATCCGCCAGCCCGCCTGTCTTGGAAAACGGCACAGCTTCAGATGTAACAAATAAAATATTCATAATATCCTCCTGCTATAATGTGGTGTTTTTCTTAATGACAAATGGGCTGGAGGAATCTCCAAATAGCATTTTGCGTTCGGTTATTACGACATTCTTATCCAAAATGGTATAGTTGAGATTCGTTGTTTCACTGATTACGCCATTTGGGAAGACGATACTGTTTCTGATGATTGCCCCCTTCTTGACATGGACATCTCTACAGATAATGCAGTTCTCGACAGTCCCTTCTATGATGCAGCCGTTGGCAATCAGCGAATTGGAAACATAACTGCTGTCCGTATATTTGGTAGACGGCGAGTCATGTACCTTGGTGAAAATACGTCCATTCTTGTAGAAGAGCTCCTGGGAATTTGTGACGCTCAGCATGTCCATATTGGTCTGATAATAGTTCTGCAGACTGTTTATGCAGCCAAGATAGCCCTCAAACTGATAGGCTTTGACTTTTAGTCCTTCCATTCTGTTGAAAATTGCCTCCTTGAGGAATCTTGCGTCTCCACGATGAATGGACTCTTCAATGATCTTTATGAGAAGTTCACGCTTCATGATATACATTTCCATGGAAATGTCGTAGTATTTCTTCTTGCCCAGATTCTGTCCGATGCTGACAATGTTGTTGTTCTCATCAAGCGTGAGGCTGTCACAGTCAACAAAGCGACCTACGTTGTTTTCCATATTCTTATATGCGATGGTGATATCCGCACCTGTTTTTCTATGATAATCCATCATCGGTCTGAAATCGATGTTGCAGATCATGTAGCTCCTTGACAGGAGAACATACTCCTGGCTTGAATTCCTGATAAAATCAAGGTTGATTCTGAAGTTCTCAAGATCGCCGATTCTTCGAATGTTGTCATCCATGCGATATTCAGAATGAAAAATGAGCAGTCCGTCACGCTTTCTATCAAGTCCCCAGTGCTTTCCTGAAGCCACATGATTTGTGAGGGACCTTGAGTTCCCATGTGTGAAAACCCCAACATTCGTAAGTCCGCTGTTGGTCATATTTGAAAGTATAAAATCTATAACGCGATAACGTCCAAGTATCATTAAAGATCCGATAGACCTAGTCAGCGTCAAGTCCTTGATATTCTCATCTGATTCACTCAGATTTACAATACCCATAACATTATTCATACGACGCCTCCTATCCCTGTTGTACAGTTTCTTCTTCTTTTGCGCCTGCATAGACAGTAATCTTCTCGCTGTCACGAGATCCGACATGCGCCCCTTTTGGTATAGTCACATCGTTTGTGACAACCGCCCTGTAAACCCGCGCATTTTCTTCAATTCTTGCGCCCGGCATAATAACAGAGTCTTCAACATGAGCACCGTTTCCAATATAGACGTCCGGCGAAATCACCGAATTTTTCACAAGTCCCTCAATGATGCAGCCCTCATTGATCAGGGAAGATTCTATGGTTCCATATGGACTTATGTATTGCGGTGGACTGACTGGATTTACAGAATAGGCCCGCCACTTCTTATCATGCAAATCGAATTCAGGATTCAGCTTGATCAGATCCATATTGGCTTCCCAAAGGCTCTCTACCGTACCAACGTCCTTCCAGTATCCCTTGAACCGATAGGCAACGATGCTGTGCTGATCTTCAAGAACCTTAGGAATGATGTTCTTTCCAAAATCATTCTTAGAGGTTGCATCGCCCTCGTCGTCAATAAGATACTGTCTTAAAACACTCCAGTTAAATATATAAATCCCCATTGATGCCAGGTTGTTTTTTGCATTTTCAGGTTTTTCTTCAAACTCGTAAATACAGTCGTTCTCGTCTGTATTGAGTATCCCAAATCGATTGGTCTCTTCCCAAGGTACTTCAATTACTGCAATTGAAACGTCTGCTTCACGCGATTTGTGGGCGTCAAGCATTTTCATGTAGTCCATCTTGTAAATATGGTCTCCTGACAAAATCAGCACATACTCAGGATTGTAACCATCTATATAGCTTATGTGCTCATAGACAGCATTGGCTGTTCCCTTATAAAATCGACCGCCATCCTTGCTCACGTAAGGCGGGAGTATCTTAACGCCACCGTACTGCTTGTCAAGGTCCCACGAACTGCCGATACCTATATGTGCATTGAGCTGTAAAGGCTGATACTGTGTCAAAATACCCACGGTATCAATATTTGAATTGGAGCAGTTACTCAATGCAAAATCAATGATTCTATATTTTCCTCCAAATGAAACCGCAGGCTTAGCAACTGTCTCAGTTATTTCTCGAAGCCTTGAACCTTGTCCCCCTGCCAGAATCATTGCGATGATTTCCTTTTTCATTTCTCGCATTATTTTTCACCTCAGTTTGCTTCCTGGTTCTCACAGTCTTTTTATCAGCAATTTTTTTATAATAGACAACCGATAAAGGCGGCAAATTAATTTCAATATGATACGGCCGCATATGCCACCCATCCTCTTCAGCGGAGATTTCAAGCGTATTGCTGACGCCAGAGCCTCCATACTCTTCTTTATCGCTGTTCAGTATCTCCCTGTATAGCCCATCCTCATCTACGCCAATCTTATAGCCCATGTACGTTTCAGGTGTGAAATTCGCCACGACGATGACCTTTTCATCCCCCTTTCCTTTTCGCATGAACGAAACCACACTCTGGTCAAGATTTTCCAAATCAATCCAGTCAAACCCGTCATAAGTGTCATCCAATGTGTAAAATGCTTTCTCGGACAAATAGACGTGATTTAAATCCCTAACAAAGTTCTTTATACCCAAATGCTTATCATAATCAAGCAAAAACCAGTCAAGTTCTCGCTTATGATTCCATTCGATGAAGTGTCCAAACTCGCCGCCCATAAACAGAAGCTTTTTACCTGGGTGGGCCATCATATATCCGAAGAGGACCCGAAGGTTGGCAAATTTCTGCCAGTAGTCACCCGGCATCTTATCGAGCAGGGATTTCTTACCGTGTACCACCTCATCATGAGATAGGGGGAGGACATAGTTTTCACTGAATGCATAGGTCAGTGAGAAGGTGATCAGATTGTGATGCCATTTTCTGTGAACGGCATCCTTCTCCATGTACTCCAGCATGTCGTTCATCCATCCCATATTCCATTTATAGTTAAAACCAAGCCCACCCTTGTGGACTGGCGCTGTCACCAGAGGCCAAGACGTCGATTCCTCAGCAATCATTAAGGCGCCCGGATACATTTCAAATATTGTCTTGTTAAGCGTTCTGATAAACTCCACGGCTTTGAGGTTTTCATTGGAGCCATATTCGTTTCGAAGCTTCAAATGTTCACGGCCATAATCCAAATAGAGCATGAAGGCAACCGCATCTACCCGAAGGCCGTCTATGTGATACTTGTCGAACCAGAATACCGCATTGGATACCAGAAAGCTGATGACTTCATTCTTGCTGAAATCGAAGTTTACAGTCCCCCACTGTGCATTGTCCGCAATATGCTGATAACCGGATTCAAAGACCGGATCACCATCAAACAGCCTGAGTCCATGACTGTCTCTGCAAAAGTGGCAGGGAACCCAGTCCATGACAATCCCTATGCCATTTTGATGGAAAGTGTCTACAAAATATTTAAAATCGTCAGGTGTACCGTACCTGCTGGTTACGGAATAATACCCTGTCGCCTGGTAGCCCCACGACCCATCGAAGGGATGCTCATTGAGCGGCATGATTTCAATATGGGTGTATCCCATGTCCAATATGTATTCAAGAAGATGGGGTGCCAGGTCACGGTAATTGTAGTGCGTTCCGTCTTCCTTATGGCGCCATGACCCCAAATGCAGCTCGTAGATGTTCATGGGTGCATTGTAGCTCTTCTTATCTTGACGCGCCTTCATCCACTTGGCGTCTTTCCAGGTGTAGGTGTCTTTTTTCCACACTACGGATGCGGTATTGGGTCTTATTTCGGAGTAAAAAGCATACGGATCAGCCTTATAGAGAATTTCGCCAACACGCGACTTGATTTCAAACTTGTACATTTCTCCGCTCAAGTCTTTGTCAATGAAAATGGTCCAAATTGAGGAGTCTTTGTATTTTTTCATTTCAAAGCCTGTACCATCCCAGTCGTTGAAGCTCCCGACAAGCCGAACCGTCTGCGCACTGGGTGCCCATACCGCAAATCGGGTCCCGAGGGTAGTTCCATTTTTTATCAAATGTGCACCCATCATGTCATAGCTTTTGAAGTATGTTCCTCTGTGAAAAAGATATGCGTCTAGGTCAATGTCTTCCAAATAACTTATTTTCAATGCATTCACCAGCCCCTGTGTTGATATATATTGATTATCTGACATTTCGCGTACTAATTCTCGCACTTTTCTGAACTTTAACGCTACTTTTACCTACCGTTAACGTAAATATACGCCATTGAAATATTTATACCCCAAATAAGCCCTGCAAACAAATGGAAAACGTTGTCTATTTTAAAATTTTGTATACAATATTTTTTTGATACAAAAAAGACACCGATATGCATCCTTATGCGACATCGGTGTCCATCTTATATTTTTCATTTTATGAAGATTTAGTCCACTTTTAGAATTAGAACCTTCAGGTAATTACTGTTTGGATATTTCGTGTTCACTGCAAAATCATCCGGCAGCTGAAGCGTTTCAAGAATTCTGTAACGTCTCTTGGCAGCATAAAAGCCTGCGCTGATCTGCTTTCTGAACTTTTCCATATCCATCTTACTGCTGTTGGTCGATGCGATCACTATGCCCTTTTCATTGACAAGGGGTAGTACATCCTCCAGCAGCTTTCCGTAGTCCTTCTCCGCACTGAATGTAAAATTCTTGGATCGGGAGAAGGATGGGGGATCGAGTACAACGACATCCCACGTCTTTTCTGCTTTTGCAGCCTTGCCGAAATACTTGAAAACATCTTCAACGATGATCTGGTGATTTTCAAGATCAATGTCATTGACCTCGTACATTTCTTTTGTCTTCTCAACACTGCGCTTTGCAAGATCCACATTCGTCGTCAGACTGGCACCGCCAAGTGCAGCGGCTGCACCGAAGGCCCCTGTATAGGAGAAGGTGTTCAAAACAGACTTATCCTTTGAGAATTTGTCCTTAAGAAGCAGTCTCACCTGACGCTGGTCAAGGAAAATACCGGTCATAGCACCGTCATCCAGATTGACTGCATACTTGATGCCGTCCTGCTGCACAACCAAAGGCCACTCAGGGTACTCGCCCAGTATAAAATCTGCTCCTTCAATATACTTTCCATCATTTCCAAAACGCTTCTTTTGGAAGATGCCCTTAATAGGCTTACGCTTTTTAAGTGTGTTGATGACTTCATCTCTGAACTTGTAGATTCCCTTGGAATACCACTGAACCAGATAGTAGCCGTCGTAGTAGTCAATTGTCAGACCGCCAATGCCATCACCTTCACCATTGAAGACACGATATGCATTTGTACTGTCATCAAGCAGAAGATGATTTCGTCTTGAAATGGCCGCATTAATGGTCTTTTTGAAAAAGTCCGAATCGATTTTTTGCTTGACTTGACGCGTCAATACCCAGCCGCAGCCCTTGTTCTGAATACCATAATATCCACGCGCAAGAAATTTTTCCTTCTGATTTACGATTTTTAGTATATCGCCTTCCTTTTGAAGAAAACGCGTATTGACAAACATGCGCTTCTCAAGGATTGGATTGCCCGAACGAATATGACTTATATATTCGTCCTTCAGCATTATTTTTACTTCTCTCATACTTCCTCCAGCATTCTATATCTCAACTTCAGTCCACTCTGTGTTTCTGATTGTCTTTTGAACTATTTCAATCCCCATGTCTGGGTGAATGGTATCTTCATGGGCAATCGCAACAAGCGACATCCCGATTGCAAATTCAACGGTATCCACCGTATTCAATCCATTCATGAATCCATAACCAATGCCTGCAAGAAATGCATCGCCTGCACCAGTCACATTGGTCACTACGGCTGAATTCGCCTTAACCTTTCCGCGTCGGTATCCGTCTGAATAGAATATACCTTCGGCGTCCAGGCTGATAAAGACATTCTCGACACCCTCAGCATGAAAAATTGCTGCGGCCTCGATAAGCGCTTTATCATCTTTGAGTGCTATGTTGGCTAACTGTTCTGCCTCATAGCGGTTTGGCTTTATCGTATGGAAGTATTTTATCAGATGTTTAACATCATTCGCCTTCACAGCAGAAACGGGATCCAGGATGAATTTTGTTTTCTTATGATAGTGCTTCAGCAAATACTCCAGTTTATCCGGATTGTCCGTATCAACGATCACATACTCGGCATTTTCAATAATTTCAGCCTTTTCGTCAATGAATTCATAGCTGAGCTCATTGATGCTTTTCATATCGACAACTGCGGAAACCATTTCACCGCTTTCGTTGAGAATGGCCATGTAGGTTGGCGTACCACCATTTTGTGTTATGAGTGAGTCCTCCATGTCATAGCCCATTTTTCTGCTATGCTCCAGCATGCCGCGACCCGTTTCATCGTTTCCCAGTATGGATATGAATTTTGTATTGAGACCTACCCGCGCCATGTTTTCAGCAATGTTTCTGCACACACCGCCGTATGACATTTTCACACAGCCTGGGTTTGAGTTAAGCGGTATGTAGGATACATTGGTAAAACCTACAATATCGACAACAGAGGCCCCAAACACTAAAATATAAGGCTCTTGAGAGTTAAACATCAAATCTCCCTTTCTGAATTAGTTTACCCTTTATAATACCATAATCGCCAGGCAGTTATAAGGCTAAATCCGAAGATATATAATTCTTAATTTAAGTAAACAATTCACTTGACAAAATTCGGAATTTTCTTTTATCATAATACCCATAAACCATTAACATATTGGTATTAGCTGATTAATGGGTTTATAAAATGTTTGTCAAATTTCAACTTTCTTATTAAATCTTTTTCATTCTTCCACATTTAGTGGAACAAAAAAGCGTTTTGGTGTATGATTATGTATAGAAACGTTTTCTTGTTGTATAGATTTACATATTAAGAAAAATAACAGTGTGAGGTGTATTAAATGAGCAAAACTGCAAATATCGATTGGGGTACATTAGGCTTTAGTTACATTAAAACGGACCTGCGTTATGTCTCTTACTGGAAAGACGGAAAATGGGATCAAGGTGCTCTTGTAGAAGACAACAAAATCTCAATTTCTGAAGCGTCTACTTCTCTGCATTACGGACAGCAATGCTTTGAAGGTCTGAAGGCTTACAGAACAAAAGACGGCTCTATTCAGCTGTTCCGTCCTGACCAAAATGCTAAGAGAATGAACCAGAGCTGCAGACGTGTTCTGATGCCTGAGATTTCTGAAGAACAATTTATTGACGCATGTGTACAGGTTGTAAAAGCGAATGAGCACTTTGTTCCGCCTTACGGCACAGGCGCAACGCTTTACCTGCGTCCATTCGTCATCGGCATAGGCGACAATCTTGGTGTTAAGCCTGCTCCTGAATTCCTGTTCTCAGTATTCTGTGTTCCTGTTGGTCCATACTTCAAAGGTGGTATGGCTCCAGTAAACTTCACAATTGCTGACATGGACCGTGCGGCACCATACGGCACAGGCGCAGCTAAAGTTGGCGGCAACTATGCTGGCAGCATGCTTCCACACGAAGAAGCTGTTAAAGCTGGCTACGCTGACTGTATCTACCTGGATCCGGCTACACATACAAAAATTGAAGAAGTCGGTGCGGCAAACTTCTTTGGCATTACGCCTGACAACAAGTTTGTAACACCTAAGTCACCTTCTATTCTGCCTAGTATCACGAAGTATTCTCTAATGCACATTGCTGAGAACTATCTTGACATGGTTATTGAAGAACGCGACTGTCCTATTGACAAGCTGGATGACTTCACTGAAGCAGGCGCATGTGGTACTGCTGCAGTTATTACGCCAATCGGCGGCATTAACTATAAAGGCAACATGCATGTGTTCCATTCTGAAACTGAAGTTGGCCCTGTTACGCGCAAACTGTATGATACCCTATGCGGTATTCAGTTTGGTGATGTTGAAGCGCCAGAAGGCTGGATTGTCAAAGTAGACTAATTCACCCACCGTATTTTTTACAAATACACAAATGAATCTTATGCGCATGCATATGAAAAAGGCCCACACAGCTAACCAGTGTGGGCCTTTCTATTGTATCTGAATGCAGATGTATTTGAAGCGTAGAATCACTTATTCAATCAGATACAGGCACATATAGCACCCTTTAGCGACGCGCCTCTTTCTTTCGGGCGCACGCTGCCTCAAAGGCTTCTTTAGTATCAATATCAAAGTGGATGTCGCTTTTTTCAATCAGGACTTCTAAAACACTTTCCCTATGCGCTGCAATAACCCCGCGTGCCCCCTGATCTCCCTGAACCTCAAGAAGCTCATCATAATATTGTCGGGGTATGATGACTGGATTTCCACGTCCTTTTGCAGTAACCGGAACAATGATTTTATCCTCATACTCTTCAAAAGCATCAAGCAGCCGGTCTATATCTTCTGCGTAAATAAAGGGCTGATCTCCAAGTACAAACAGAAGGCCCTCCATGTCAAGCAATTCTCTCACACCTGTCTTCAATGATGTTGAAAGGCCCTCTTGAGGACTTGGATTGTAAGCATACCCAATGCCGTAGTTTTGTGCAAGAGCCTTTAGAAAATCCGTGCGACTGGAATAGACAAGCACCACACGGTCCACCGCTGAGGCGCACACACTGCGTATGACATGTTCTATGACAGGTATTCCCTGAAGGTTCATTTCAAGCTTAGACGTAGCGCTATTCATTCTCGTTGACATTCCTGCACCCAATATGACTGCACCAACCATGCTTTTCCCCTTTTCAACTTCTTCATATGTACATCATCACTTCATCGATAAAATTATACCACTAATAAATGCACATAAAAAACCTGGATTGAATATCAATCCAGGTTTTATTGGTGCGCCGTAAGGGATTCGAACCCCTGACCTTCTGATTCGTAGTCAGACACTCTATCCAGCTGAGCTAACGGCGCATGTAGTGGAGGCGCCACCCAGATTTGAACTGGGGATAAAGGTTTTGCAGACCTCTGCCTTACCACTTGGCTATGGCGCCAAAATGGAGCGGGTGAAGGGGATCGAACCCTCGCAACCGGCTTGGAAGGCCGGGGCTCTACCACTGAGCTACACCCGCAAATAAATTGGAGCGGAAGACGAGATTCGAACTCGCGACCCTCGCCTTGGCAAGGCGATGCTCTACCACTGAGCCACTTCCGCATATGTGGTGGTGGGAGAAGGATTCGAACCTTCGAAGACTCAGTCAACGGATTTACAGTCCGCCCCCTTTGGCCACTCGGGAACCCCACCATTTATATTCAAATCTGCGTCGTATTTCTTCGTTGCTCATCCTGCCTCAATCAGTTGCGTACCGTTGTACGCGCCTTCAATCGTTAGTCTGGCGTCTCGAACTACTTGCAGCTTTAAATCTAAATTGCATTAATGTGTGAACTTGCTTTGCAAATTCTTTAATTGCTTCCAAAAATTAAATGGAGCCGGTGATGGGACTCGAACCCGCGACCTACTGATTACAAGTCAGTTGCTCTACCAATTGAGCTACACCGGCACATTTAAATGGCGACCCAGAACGGACTCGAACCGTCGACCTCCAGCGTGACAGGCTGGCGTTCTAACCAACTGAACTACTGGGCCAAAAATGGTGGGAGTAATAGGGCTCGAACCTATGACCCTCTGCTTGTAAGGCAGATGCTCTCCCAGCTGAGCTATACTCCCACATTTTGAAACTTAAACCCTAGATTGCTTACGCAACCTAGGGCAAATGGTGCGCCGTAAGGGATTCGAACCCCTGACCTTCTGATTCGTAGTCAGACACTCTATCCAGCTGAGCTAACGGCGCATAAATGGAGGCGCCACCCAGATTTGAACTGGGGATAAAGGTTTTGCAGACCTCTGCCTTACCACTTGGCTATGGCGCCATAATTTGGTGACCCATCCGCGACTCGAACGCGGGACACCCTGATTAAAAGTCAGGTGCTCTACCGACTGAGCTAATGGGTCACAATTGGAGCGGGTGAAGGGGATCGAACCCTCGCAACCGGCTTGGAAGGCCGGGGCTCTACCACTGAGCTACACCCGCAAATAAATTGGAGCGGAAGACGAGATTCGAACTCGCGACCCTCGCCTTGGCAAGGCGATGCTCTACCACTGAGCCACTTCCGCATATGTGGTGGTGGGAGAAGGATTCGAACCTTCGAAGACTCAGTCAACGGATTTACAGTCCGCCCCCTTTGGCCACTCGGGAACCCCACCATTTATATTCAAATACACTGTGCATCTCCGCGTTGCTCAGTTTCTCTCAGTCGGTTACGTACCTTTGTACGTGCCCTCCTTCGTTCAACTGTGCGCCTTGATCTGCTTGTGTCTTTAAATGTAAATTGCATTAATGTTTGAATTTGCATAGCAAATTCTTTTGTTGCTTCCATAAGATAAATGGAGCCGGTGATGGGACTCGAACCCGCGACCTACTGATTACAAGTCAGTTGCTCTACCAATTGAGCTACACCGGCACATTTAAATGGCGACCCAGAACGGACTCGAACCGTCGACCTCCAGCGTGACAGGCTGGCGTTCTAACCAACTGAACTACTGGGCCAAAAATGGTGGGAGTAATAGGGCTCGAACCTATGACCCTCTGCTTGTAAGGCAGATGCTCTCCCAGCTGAGCTATACTCCCATTTTGGTGACCCCTGGGGGAATCGAACCCCCGTTACCGCCGTGAAAGGGCGGTGTCTTAACCGCTTGACCAAGGGGCCTGGTATAAGGTAATACTGGAAAAATTCAAATGGTTGCGGGGACAGGATTCGAACCTGCGACCTCCGGGTTATGAGCCCGACGAGCTGCCAGCTGCTCCACCCCGCGTCATATGTGTAATGCTTAAGTTGTTTTATCTATAACTGCCAATTGATTGACGAAATGGTGCCGGGGACCGGGATCGAACCGGTACGATACTAAGTATCACGGGATTTTAAGTCCCGGGCGTCTGCCAGTTCCGCCACCCCGGCAGTTATAAATGGCTCCAAGGGTGGGACTCGAACCCACAGCCTACCGGTTAACAGCCGGTTGCTCCACCATTGAGCTACCTTGGAACATTTCGAAACCGGCGACGACCTACTCTCCCAGGGGGCTTCCCCCCAAGTACCATCGGCGCAGAAGAGCTTAACTGCTGTGTTCGGAATGGGAACAGGTGTGACCTCTTCGCCATCGTCACCGGATTTCTTATGAAGAATTGCTCCTTCAAAACTGCACATGATCTAAAAAGACGTATGTTTCACTTTGGTTTGACCCAAATTCTTATTGGTCAAGTCCTCGACCTATTAGTATCCATCAGCTGAGTACATTGCTGCACTTACACCTTGGACCTATCAACCTGTTAGTCTATCAGGGGTCTTACTCCATAAAGGATGGGAAATCTTATCTTGAGGGGGGCTTCGCGCTTAGATGCCTTCAGCGCTTATCCCGTCCAAACGTAGCTACTCTGCAGTGCTCCTGGCGGAACAACAGATACACCAGAGGTTTGTCCATCCCGGTCCTCTCGTACTAAGGACAGCTCCTCTCAAATTTCCTGCGCCCACAGCGGATAGGGACCGAACTGTCTCACGACGTTCTGAACCCAGCTCGCGTGCCTCTTTAATGGGCGAACAGCCCAACCCTTGGGACCGACTACAGCCCCAGGATGAGACGAGCCGACATCGAGGTGCCAAACCTCCCCGTCGATGTGGACTCTTGGGGGAGATAAGCCTGTTATCCCCGGGGTAGCTTTTATCCGTTGAGCGACGGCCCTTCCATTCGGTACCGCCGGATCACTAAGTCCGACTTTCGTCCCTGCTCGACCTGTATGTCTCGCAGTCAAGCTCCCTTCTGCCTTTGCACTCTTCGCGCGATTTCCAACCGCACTGAGGGAACCTTTGAGCGCCTCCGTTACTCTTTAGGAGGCGACCGCCCCAGTCAAACTGCCCACCTGACATTGTCCCGACGCTGGATAACAGCGCACGGTTAGGACACTGATATAGCAAGAGTGGTATCCCAACAGTGGCTCCACGCATACTGGCGTACACGCTTCTAAGCCTCCCACCTATCCTGTACATGCTATACCAAAGTCCAGTGCCAAGCTACAGTAAAGCTCCACGGGGTCTTTCCGTCCTGCTGCGGGTAACCGGCATCTTTACCGGTACTACAATTTCACCGAGTCCATTGTTGAGACAGTGCCCAAATCATTACGCCTTTCGTGCGGGTCGGAACTTACCCGACAAGGAATTTCGCTACCTTAGGACCGTTATAGTTACGGCCGCCGTTTACTGGGGCTTCGATTCAAAGCTTCGCTTACGCTAACCTCTCCTCATAACCTTCCAGCACCGGGCAGGCGTCAGCCCCTATACATCGTCTTTCGACTTAGCAGAGACCTGTGTTTTTGGTAAACAGTTGCTTGGGCCTGTTCTCTGCGGCCGCTTCGGGCTTTAACACCCTAATGCGGCACCCCTTCTCCCGAAGTTACGGGGTCATTTTGCCGAGTTCCTTAACAATGGTTATCTCGCTCGCCTTAGTATTCTCTACTCACCTACCTGTGTCGGTTTACGGTACAGGCACCTACAATCTCGATAGAAGCTTTTCTTGAAGGACTCTCCGGCGACTTCGCTACTTATTTTTCACTCCCCATCACGCCTTGCAATTAAAGAACCGGATTTGCCTGATTCTTCTCACTTGACGCTTGGACGCACATCCATCAGTGCGATCGCTTTGCATTCCCTGTCACTCCATCTCTCAAACGATTTTCGGTGGTACTGGAATCTTAACCAGTTGTCCATCGCCTACGACTCTCGTCCTCGGCTTAGGCCCTGACTAACCCTGGGCGGACGAACCTTCCCCAGGAAACCTTAGGTTTTCGGCGGGCAGGATTCTCACCTGCCTCTCGCTACTCATGCCAACATTCTCTCTTGTATGCAGTCCACCACTCCTTACGGTATAGCTTCTGCCCGCATACAATGCTCCCCTACCCAGTACAATGTACTGCCGTAGCTTCGGTGCCAAGTTTGAGCCCCGGTAATTTTCGGCGCAGGGTCACTCGACTAGTGAGCTATTACGCACTCTTTAAATGAATGGCTGCTTCTAAGCCAACATCCTAGTTGTCTAAGCAACCCCACATCCTTTCCCACTTAACTTGGACTTTGGGACCTTAGCTGACGGTCTGGGCTGTTTCCCTCTCGACCATGAATCTTATCACACATAGTCTGACTCCTGATTATATGATTGCGGTATTCGGAGTTTGATAGTCTTCGGTAGGCGGTGAAGCCCCCTAGGACAGTCAGTGCTCTACCCCCGCATCACTCACATCAAGGCTAGCCCTAAAGCTATTTCGGGGAGAACCAGCTATCTCCGAGTTCGATTGGAATTTCTCCGCTATCCACAAGTCATCCCAACCTTTTTCAACAGATATGGGTTCGGGCCTCCACTGAATTTTACTTCAGCTTCACCCTGCTCATGGATAGGTCACCCGGTTTCGGGTCTACGCCATACAACTATACGCCCTCTTCAGACTCGCTTTCGCTATGGCTCCGGTGCTGAACACCTTAACCTTGCTGCATAACGTAACTCGTTGGCCCGTTCTACAAAAAGTACGCCGTCGAACATATAAAGTTCTTCGACTGCTTGTAAACATAGGGTTTCAGGTTCTATTTCACTCCCCGACAGGGGTTCTTTTCACCTTTCCCTCACGGTACTATGCGCTATCGGTCACTAAGGAGTATTTAGGCTTGGGAGATGGTCCTCCCGGCTTCCCACAAGGTTTCACGTGCCCCGTGGTACTCTGGTGCGCATCGTGGGCCTTCTTCTTTCGTCTACAGGACTGTCACCTTCTTCGGTGGGTCTTTCCAAACCTCTTCGACTAGAATACCGCCATCACTTATGATGCGTCCACAACCCCAGAAACCGTAGTCTCTGGTTTGGCCTCTTTCCCGTTCGCTCGCCGCTACTTAGGAAATCACTTTTGTTTTCTTCTCCTTCGGGTACTTAGATGTTTCAGTTCCCCGAGTATCCCTCCGTACACCTATGTATTCAGTGCACGGTGACTGCCTATTACGACAGCCGGGTTCCCCCATTCGGACATTCCTGGATCAACGCTTGCTTGCAGCTCCCCAGGACTTTTCGCAGCTTACCACGTCCTTCATCGGCTCTTAGTGCCAAGGCATCCACCCTATGCTCTTATTAACTTGACCAATTTTTAACCGCACATGCATCTTGCTACTCTTCGTTGCTGGTCATCTCTCTGTCAGTTGCGTATAGTATACGCGCCTTCCTTCGTTCTGCCTGCGCCTCGATTAGCAAGCGCCTGAGCGCTTAAATAACTGTTCTCTGATTAATTAATCAATGAGTATTTATAATTCGAGTTTGAGTTTGTTTACCTCAGTGAAACTGTATCTTCCCTAAAACTTAGTTAAACTTCATTTTTGGTTTGATACGTTTTCGTCTTCTAATTCATATGCAGTTTTCAAGGTGCAATCTGTGAAGTTATTCGCTAAAAAGCGAAAATGGTGGAGGTAACAAGATTCGAACTTGCGACCCCCTGCGTGCAAGGCAGGTGCTCTCCCAGCTGAGCTATACCCCCATGTGCTTCACATGT
The DNA here is from genome assembly GCA_963678925.1 of uncultured Acidaminobacter sp. GTDB lineage: Bacteria > Bacillota > Clostridia > Peptostreptococcales > Acidaminobacteraceae. The sequence continues at coordinate 558,784 of OY787533.1, forward strand.
TATTTAGAGACTTTCAGTCTCTCAAAATTAAACAGTATAGAGTACGTTCTCCTTAGAAAGGAGGTGATCCAGCCGCACCTTCCGATACGGCTACCTTGTTACGACTTCACCCTAGTCACTGATTTCACCTTCGACTGCTTCCTCCCACAAGGGGTTGGATCACAGGCTTCGGGCGCCCCCAGCTTCCATGGTGTGACGGGCGGTGTGTACAAGACCCGGGAACGCATTCACCGCGGCATTCTGATCCACGATTACTAGCAACTCCAACTTCATGTAGGCGAGTTGCAGCCTACAATCCGAACTGAGATCGGCTTTAGAGGATTAGCTCCAGGTCACCCTTTCGCTGCCTGTTGTACCGACCATTGTAGCACGTGTGTAGCCCAGATCATAAGGGGCATGATGATTTGACGTCATCCCCACCTTCCTCCGTGTTGTCCACGGCAGTCTCGCTAGAGTGCCCAGCATTACCTGATGGCAACTAACGATAAGGGTTGCGCTCGTTGCGGGACTTAACCCAACATCTCACGACACGAGCTGACGACAACCATGCACCACCTGTATCAGATGTCCCGAAGGAAAGGTCCGATTAAGGACCGGTCATCTGTATGTCAAGACCTGGTAAGGTTCTTCGCGTTGCTTCGAATTAAACCACATGCTCCGCTGCTTGTGCGGGTCCCCGTCAATTCCTTTGAGTTTCACACTTGCGTGCGTACTCCCCAGGCGGAATACTTAATGCGTTAGCTGCGGCACCTGGGTTCGACCCCAGACACCTAGTATTCATCGTTTACGGCGTGGACTACCAGGGTATCTAATCCTGTTCGCTCCCCACGCTTTCGAGCCTCAGCGTCAGTTACAGTCCAGTAAGTCGCCTTCGCCACTGGTGTTCCTCCTAATATCTACGCATTTCACCGCTACACTAGGAATTCCACTTACCTCTCCTGCACTCAAGTCAAACAGTTTCAAAGGCTTACATCGGTTGAGCCGATGCCTTTCACCCCTGACTTGCTTGACCGCCTACACTCCCTTTACGCCCAGTGATTCCGGATAACGCTTGCCCCCTACGTATTACCGCGGCTGCTGGCACGTAGTTAGCCGGGGCTTATTCCTTGGATACCGTCATGGATTCTTCTCCAAGAAAAGAACTTTACAACCCGAAGGCCTTCATCGTTCACGCGGCGTTGCTGCATCAGGCTTTCGCCCATTGTGCAATATTCCCCACTGCTGCCTCCCGTAGGAGTCTGGACCGTGTCTCAGTTCCAGTGTGGCCGATCACCCTCTCAGGTCGGCTACAGATCGTCGCCTTGGTGAGCCATTACCTCACCAACTAGCTAATCTGACGCGGGCCCATCCCATACCACCGGAGTTTTTACCTCTGTAACATGTGTTACTGTGGTCTTATGAGGTATTAATCACCGTTTCCAGTGGCTATCCCTCTGTATGGGGCAGGTTGCCCACGCGTTACTCACCCGTCCGCCGCTTTCCACTTCATCACTCACCCGAAGGGTCGTTCAGAAGCTTCTCGCTCGACTTGCATGTGTTAAGCACGCCGCCAGCGTTCATCCTGAGCCAGGATCAAACTCTTTGAAAAAATGTTTCAATAGTTTTTGATCGCTCAGATGAATCTGACTAATTAATCATTATCATCCGTTACGAATCTTCGGTGCATCTAGACCTTGTCTTGATGCGGTAAAAGAATTGAACGTGTTAATTCTATACTGTTTAATTTTCAAAGACCGGAAACCAATTAATTTTATGTAAAAATCTTATTGATTTTTCGTTAATCACTGTGTTCCAGCGACTCTATTATCTTACCACCGTCGCTCTCGTTTGTCAAGAAGTTTTTCTAAGTTTTTTAACTTGTTTTTCATCTTGCAACCGTTGCAATCAGCCTGTTTCTCGCATTGGATTTACCAGACCGCTCGTGGCGACTGTTATATAATAGCACCTGTCGAATAAGCTGTCAACGCCTTTGCAAAATAAAACATTTTTCAGACAATTTCCCTCAATTCTAAAACGCGTTTCTTCATTAATATATAATTAGGCTTCAAAACACGCTTTTCAATTATCTATCCGAAACCATGCTCCATTTCAAGCTTATAAGGACATATCGTGCAGGACATAGACCCTCATTATTAAAACCAGATATCTGAAAATCCCTATGAGAAAAGGCTCGAAATTCATCGAGCCTTTTTATTATATCCATTATTACTTTGTCAAATCACTTAGTTTTTTCCAAATGCCGCAACAACGCCTCCATCATAGTTTTCATCGATGAACTTTTTAATTTCATCCGATTGAAGGGCATCTAGAAGGGCATCAATTTCTTCAACCTTGGTATAATCCGATTTCACAGTGATAATATTCGCATATGGTGAATCTGCGCCTTCAAGGACAAGAGCGTCTTCAAGCGGATTCAGACCTGCTTCGATTGCAAAGTTGCCATTGATCACTGCAATATCAACATCCGGCAGTACACGAGGAAGTTGAGCAGCTTCAATTGAAGTAAACTCATAACCATGTAGATTTTCTTCGATATCAAACTCAGTCGCTTCAAGACCTGCACCTTCTGCTAGTTTAATCAGCCCGTTGGCTTCAAGAAGAATCAGAGCACGACCGCCGTTTACACTATCACTTGGAATTGCAACCTTTGCACCTTCAGGAAGCGCATCGATAGAATCATACTTTTCTGAGTAAGCCCCTAGGGGTTCAACGTGAACAGTACCTGCACTGATCAGTTCAAGACCTCTGTCTGCATTAAAGCTGTCAAGGTAGGGTACGTGCTGGAAGAAGTTCGCATCAATTTCACCATCATTAAGTGCTAGGTTGGGTTTTACATAGTCGGTAAATTCGACAATCTCCAGGTCAATGCCCTGCTCGGCAAGAACTGGTTTTACCTGCTCAAGAAGTTCAGCATGGGGAACTGGTGTCGCGCCAACTTTAAGAATGCGCGTCTCTTGAGCATCCGCAGTCTCTGTTTGTGCTTTTGCGCAACCCGTTAGTGCCGAAATGGCAAGTACAAGAATAAGTGATAAGCTAAATAGTCTTTTCATAATAAGTCTCCTCCAATACTCAGGTCAGAATATACTCTGCCCGCTAGTTTTCCTTTTATTTTATTGCTCGCTTTGCATAAATCGCACCAGCCAGCTTGTTGCCTGTAAATTGAATTGCCTGTACCAGTATGATGATTACAATAACCGATACGATAAGAACATCCGTCTGAAAGCGATGGAATCCATAACGGATTGCCAAGTCACCCAGTCCACCGCCACCAATGGCACCCGCCATTGCTGAGTACCCTAGTATATTGATAATTGAAAGGGTCATACCCGATACCAGCGAAGGCAGCGCCTCTGGTATGACGACCTTCAAGATGATTTCCCTATTTGAGGCGCCCATGGACTGAACGGCCTCTATGATTCCGGCATTTACTTCATTCAATGCATTTTCAACAATTCGACCGACAAATGGCGATGCACCGATGGATAGGGGGACAATTGTCGCAGCCGTTCCAATAGTAGTACCTACAATTAGTCGCGATAAGGGGAAGAGCAAGATCATCAGTATGATAAATGGCAGCGACCGACACATGTTGACCAGTGTATCCATGATTCGGAACACCGTCTTATTGGGCACAAGGCCCTTTTCCTGTGTCAAATAGAGTGTCACACCCATCGGCAGGCCCAATATGAAGGCAAAGGCAGATGAAACGAGTACCATGATAATGGTTTCTATAGTTGGAGAAACCAAGAGATGCAAAATCTTATCAAGATGCGTCATATGCAATCACCTCTTCCTGTGAGCGGTTGAGAAATGCCTTTGTAACTTTGCATTTCGGACTCTTGACTACGTGCGCCACTGGCCCCAGTTCAATAACCTGCCCCGCTTCCATGACTGCAACGCGATCGCAGATTTCACTGATGACATCCATTTCATGTGTGATCAGGACAATGGTCAGTCCAAGCTGCTTGTTGATTTTCTTCAGCAGCTGAAGAATGGAACGTGTGGTGATTGGGTCAAGTGCGCTTGTTGATTCATCACTTAAGAGTATTTTAGGATTGTTTGCTAAGGCACGCGCTATGGCAACGCGCTGCTTCTGACCGCCGCTCAACTGATTCGGATAGGCCTGCGCTTTTTCCGGCAGACCAACCAGCTCCAGCAGCTCTGTGACACGTGCATCAATGTCTTCTTTCTTCCATCCTGCAATTTCAAGTGGAAAGGCAACATTCCCCTTAACCGTTCTTGATGACAGGAGATGAAAATGCTGAAAGATCATTCCGATTTTCTTTCTCAGTTCACGCAGCGATGATTCTTTCAGAGACTGAATACATGCATCTTCAATCAATATTTCTCCACCATCTATGTTCTCAAGCCTGTTCAAGGTTCTAATCAGAGTTGACTTCCCCGCACCGGACAATCCGATTACACCGAAGATTTCTCCCTTTTCAATTTCGAGAGTCACATCATCCAGCGCTTTGACATTCTGTTCTTTGCCCTTAAATGTCTTAGTTATGTTCCTAATCGATATCACTACATCACCTTTTTCCATTTTTGTTAATATTTTCTTAAAAGCCAATAAAAAACACCCGCGAGAGGGTGCGTCGCGCCTTATCTCTCGATTTCTCGCTGGAGTTAGCACCTTGCACATCTATGCAGGTTGCCGGGTTTCACAGGGCCAGTCCCTCCACCACTCTTGATAAGTCAATATGATGAACTGTCTTCAGCTCTTTATTCTTACTGGTAATAAAAAAACCTTCTTGTCATCGACAAGAAGGTTGATTCCCAAATCATTATCGATGTCAGCTTTACCACCTTGCTAAGCAGGTTGGCGCAGGATCAACGAGCTAACTCTCTCCCCTGTCTCTTGATAAACCAGTTTTAAGTTGTGAACATCTTAGCACGTATAAATTGGTTAGACAACCCCTTTTTTCATATTCGAAATCGTCTGAATTTTCTCAAGTTGCAATTGTATACCTTTTAAGTGTTGGTATATCTCTATTCTGATTATGAAAGGGCGAGAAGAATTTTTTCGAACTTATCAATAAAAATGTCGATTTCTTCTTTACTGATGACCAGCGGCGGAATAATTCTTACCGTATTCTCTCCAGCACCAATCAGCAAGAGACCCTCTTCAAGTGCCTTTTCTATAATTTCAGCTGACTTGTACTTGGTTTCAACACCCAAAATCAGTCCAGAACCTCTAATTTCCTTCAGAAAATCATATTTCTCATTAAGTGCATTGAAACTCTCAATCAAGTAGGCTGAGACACTTTTCACCTGATCCAGGAAGGATGCCTCACCAATAATATCCATTACTGCATTTCCCGTAGCACATGCCAGTGGATTTCCGCCAAATGTTGATCCATGATCACCAGGAACAAGAACATCCGCGCGTGCATTGACTACAACTGCGCCAATAGGCATGCCTGCACCAAGACCTTTTGCCAAGCAAAGCACATCCGGTTTTACGTCATACAGCTGGTGGGCAAACAAGTAGCCCGTTCTACCCATGCCGCACTGAACTTCATCAAAGATAAGCAGTGCATCATAGGTATCAGCCATGGCTCTTGCTGTTTCAATGAATGTCTGACTTGAGTTATAAATACCACCTTCACCTTGAATCGGCTCCATTATGATTGCACATACATTTTCATCCATAATGTCTTTTAGACCCTCAGTGTCATTGAGCGGTACTGCCACAATATTATCAACCAGAGGCCCAAAAGGTTTCTTGTACTTCTCGTTCCAAGTCAGGCTCAGCGCACCTATCGTTCTGCCGTGGAAGGCCTTTTCAAGGACCACAATCTTGGTTTTATCATCGGACTTGGCTTTGCCAAACTTTCTGGCTATCTTCATTGCCGCTTCCAAGGACTCCGTGCCGCTGTTACAGAAAAACGCCGACGACAGGCCGCTTTCCTTGCAGAGCTTCTCACCGAGGTCAAGCTGAGACTGTGTCCAGTAAATATTCGAGACATGTATTAGATTTTCAACTTGGCTTTTCATAGTTTCAACGATGGCAGGATGACTGTGACCAAGACAGTTCACCGCCACGCCCGCAACAAAATCCAAATACTTGTTGCCCGCGTCATCATACAGCCATACACCACTTCCTTTTTCAAACACCACGTCTTTTCTGCCATAGGTATTCATGATGCTATCTGAATTGATATTTTTAGTACTCATTGCAAACGCCTCCTTTAATATGTGATCATGGTGCCAATGCCATTGTCTGTAAATATCTCAAGCATGACACAGTGCTCTATTTTTCCATCAAGTATGTGAACCGACTTCGTCCCCCCGCAGACTGCTGTTTTTACACAGTTCATCTTAGGGATCATCCCGCCTTTAATGATGCCACTCTTCATCAGGTCTTCAATATCTTTGACATTCAATTTGGATATTAGGCTTTCAGGCTTGTCGATGTCTTCCATGACGCCTGGCACATCCGTAATCAGAATCAGTTTCTCAGCAAAGAGTTTCGCACTGACACCTGCAGCCACATCATCTGCGTTTATATTGTAGGTCTTGCCAGCATCATCAAATCCAATTGGAGAAATGACAGGTACAATGCCGTTGCTGAGCAAAATTTCAAGTATATCCGGTGTAATGACATCAATTTCTCCGACATGGCCGATGTCATGAAGTTCATTCTCAATCTTTATATACTTCTGCTTAGCCCGAATCAGCCCAGCATCTTTACCATTGAGCCCTACCGCTTTGACCCCTGCACTGTTTAGCAGATGAATCAGTTCCTTATTGATTCTTCCCGAAAGCACCATTTCAACTTCATCTATGGCTTCACCGGAAGTCACACGATAGCCTTCCTTGAACTCAGACTCGATGCCCAGCTTTTTCAGACGGGAGTTGATTTCTTTTCCACCGCCATGAATGATAATGCACCTGATGCCTACAAGACTGAGTAGTGCGATATCTTCAATGAGCGCCTTCTTTCCAGCTTCATCTTCCATGATGCTCCCGCCGTACTTGATGACAAAAGTCTTTCCTTGAAATGTCTTAATATATGGTATGGCTTCTATTAAATTCTGAACGCGTTGTTTCATAAGCTCCATAACAATCTCCCTTACATTTTAGTTTTAATAATTATACATACAAATGTATTAAATATCAAGTTTTTTATGAAAAACCGTTGTAATATAGGGGGTTTAAATGTATAATTATCCTCAAATATGATAGACAGAGCTGATTTCAGCTGTTAATAAAGGAGGATATTATGAAGGTAGGACTTATTGGAGCAACTGGTTATGCAGGCATGGAACTCGTCAAGCTTCTGCATGCACATCCCACATTTGAATTGGTTGCAATCGGCTCACGAAGTTTTAGCGATACACGCTTAAGTGATATTAACGGTCACACATATGCAGAGGATTATACGCTCATTTCACTCGAGAAATTCGAAGAAAAATTACCTGAAATTGAACTTGTATTTCTTAGCTTGCCGCATGGTACCTCCATGCACTGGGTAAAGAAGCTATATGATATGGAGATTCCTGTAATCGATTTGAGCGGCGACTTCAGACTCGACTCGCAGGCGGAATATGAATCCTGGTACAATGTGGAGCACATTGCGCCAGAGCTTCTTGAAATTGCGCAGTATGGTCTGGCTGACCACATTGATGTAACAAGCAAGGTCATTGCAAATCCGGGATGTTATCCGACTGCAAGCCTTACAGCCCTGCTTCCCCTCGCCAGCAAGGGTCTTCTCAATGGCAAGACTATTGTAATTGATGCCAAGTCAGGTATGACCGGGGCGGGCAAAAAGCTCAGCGAGGCGATTTTATACTGTGAATCAAACGAATCCATGCGTCCATACGGAACGGGTCAACACCGCCATACACCGGAAATCGAACTCATGCTTAACAAGGCAGGCGGCCAGGATCTGAAAATCCTATTTTCACCAAGTGTTATCCCTATGGACCGCGGTATTCTTGCATCCGTATATATTCCTATGGATGGAACGCTTACATTCGACGACATTCACGCCGTTTATAAGGAAGCATATGCAAACAAGCCCTTCGTGAGACTGCTTGATAAAATGCCGCAAACACGTTGGGTCAAGGATACGAATTACTGTGACCTGCATTTGGTGCTTGATGAACGAACAAACACATTGATCATTCACAGTGCAATTGACAACCTTCAGAAAGGCGCTGCAGGCCAAGCTATACAAAATGCCAATATCCTGTTTGGTCTGGATGCCACTGCAGGACTCTAAGTCTCACAGACACAGCAAAATAAACACTCCATCAAATATGAATAGAATTGAAAGGATGTAAAATATGATTAAAACGATAGAATTCAAGCCTTTACCTGTCAAGGGCTTTACCGCAGGCGGCATTCACTGCGGAATAAAGGGGGATGCAGGTAAAAAGGACCTGGCACTTATCTACTGCAAGAATGCTGTCGCAGCAGCGGGTGTCTTCACAACCAACATTACCAGGGCTGCACCGGTTACGATTTCATCAAAGCATCTTGAAGCTGCTGTTCCAAAGGCGATTTTGGTAAACAGCGGAAACGCCAATGCCTGTACTGGCGAACAGGGCATGCAGGACGGCATTTCTTCAGCGCACGTGGTTGCCACAGCACTGAACATCGCACCTAACGAAGTCCTTGTATCTTCTACGGGCATCATTGGTGTTCCACTTCCCATGAGCGCCCTGCTCAGCGGCATTGACGCCATCGTTCCAACACTTGATGAAGCCGGTATCGCAAAGGCTTCTGAAGCGATCATGACAACAGATACCTTTGCAAAGGCTGTTTCTGTCGAGGTTGAAATTGGTGGAAAGACCGGCCGCATAACTGGCATTGCAAAAGGATCTGGCATGATACACCCCAATATGGCAACCATGCTCGGTTTTGTCATGACAGATATGGATGTGGAAGACGACTGCCTGAAGAGTCTGCTCAAAGATGCGACTGCCAAGTCATTCAATATGATCAGTGTCGATGGTGACACGTCGACAAACGATATGGTCCTTGCACTTGCAAGCGGAGACGCTGATGCGCCATGTATTCGTACCCCTGAAGAGAAGGCTGCCTTCTACCAAGCACTTCTCACGCTGAGCACAGAGCTTGCAAAACTCATAGCAAAGGATGGCGAAGGCGCCACAAAGCTGCTTGAATGTATTGTCTCAGGTGCAAAAAAGGAAAGCGATGCAGTGCTTGCTTCAAAGGCTGTCATTTCCTCGTCACTTGTCAAGGCTGCATTTTTCGGAAATGATGCCAACTGGGGCCGTATCATCTGTGCCATGGGCTATAGCGGCGCTCAGTTTACACCAGAGAAGGTCGACTTGAAAATGGCGTCTGAAAATGGCGAAATCAAACTGATGAACCAGGGAACGCCGATTATTTTTGACGAGGACCATGCACTCAAGGTTCTTTCCGCTGACACGGTAAAGATACTCGCCAACCTCAACGATGGCGATGCCGAAGCCACAGCATGGGGCTGTGACCTGACCTACGAATATGTAAAAATCAACGGTGAGTACAGATCTTAACTCAAAGGGTCATTTCTAAAGACCTCTACAGTCTATCGGATTTCTACAATATCTATGACAAAGACAAGAACCCCCGTCAGGGTACATCCTAGAGATGTCAGCCTGACGGGGGTTTTCTGATTCCCGCAGAGAAAGAGCAAGCACTTGTCAACCACTCAAAAAGGGAGCTGCCTCAGGCAGCTCCCTTCATTATTGAACGCTATGCTTTGCACATTTGCGCATTCAGCGCTTGGGCTTGAAAGTTCAGTCTTAGGAAACCGAACAGATATCATAGACCTCCACATCAGCAGACTTGATTCCATGTCCAATGATGTTTATAAGCGCCTTTGCCGTATCGAACGATGTCAAGCACGGCAGCTTCTTCTCCACACTCAGCCTTCTGATTTTAAAACCGAAAGTACTGTTATTGTGCCCCTTCTTTGGAAGGGCGACCACAAATGCCAGCTCTGGATCCTGAAGGGCCTTGTGAAGGGCTTTTTCATCATATGGACACGTGCTGAAGGACGTCATGTCCACACCTGCAGATTCCATATGGTCATAGGTGCCCTGCGTACATGTAATATGGTAGCCCTTGCCGACAAGGATGTTTACAGACTCTACAAACGCCTCTTTGTGTGCGTCTGGAAGGCTTAAAAACACCTTTGATCCAGTCATCGCATTCTGATAGGTTGACATGAAGCCCTTGAAAAGCGCTTTGTCGAGGGTCTTTTCCATGCTCAGTATTTCACCTGTGGACTTCATTTCTGGCCCAAGGGCAATCTCTGTATCCAGAATTTTCTCCATGGAGAAGACAGGATGCTTCACAGCATAGTAGTCCTTTTCCGGTGCAAGATCCACACCGTAGCCAAGCGCCGGCAGATCTGCTCCAAGCATGACCTTCGTTGCCAGATCAATCATCGGGATATCTGTTACCTTGCTGATAAACGGCACCGTTCTCGATGCTCTTGGGTTTACCTCTAGAACGTAAATATCATCGTTGTAAAGCACATACTGGATGTTGAGGAGCCCTACGAGCTTAAAACCTTTAGCAATCTGCTGGGTATACTCAAGCAGCTGAGCCTTGTGGCTTTCTTTCAAATTTACGCTCGGATAGATTGAAATACTGTCACCCGAGTGAACACCCGCTTGCTCCAGATGTTCCATGATTCCAGGTATCAGAATATGCTCTCCATCTGAAATGGCATCCACTTCAATTTCTATACCTGCCATGTACTGGTCTATCAGCACTGGATTCTTCTGGTCCGGTACGATCGAATTTTCCAAATATTTTCGCAGACCGGTCTCGTCATGCACAACCTGCATGCCCAGTCCACCAATAACATAACTTGGACGAACAATCAGAGGATAACCAAGCGCCTCTGCCTGTTTAACCCCTTCTTCCACGGAAACGACACCCACACCCTTAGGATACGGCAGCTTCAGTTCGGACATTCTTTCAATGAATCGGTCTCGGTCTTCCGTCAGATCGACAGAATCGAATGAAGTTCCCAGAATCTTAACACCGCGCTCCGAAAGGTATTCAGCAAGCTTTACCGCTGTCTGCCCGCCAAACTGCAGGATTACGCCATATGGGTTTTCCTTATCGATGATGTTCTGAACATCCTCTTCAGTAATAGGCTCAAAATAGAGCTTGTCAGAAATATCAAAGTCCGTACTCACAGTTTCTGGATTGTTGTTGATGATGATTCCCTCTATGCCCTCTTCACGCAGTGCAAGCACACCATGAACAGAACAGTAGTCGAATTCCACACCCTGGCCAATTCGAATCGGACCAGAACCCACAACCAGAACCTTTTTCTTGTCAGTCACTTCCACTTCGTCAAAATCGGCATATGTGGAGTAATAATATGGAGACTGGGCGTCAAACTCACCACCACAAGTGTCCACCATCTTATAACTCACTTCAATACCCTTTTCTTTTCTGTATTCATACACATCCATAGCGGATGTGCCCTGCATCAGTTTTGCCATGCCCTTGTCAGAAAATCCTTTTTTCTTAAGACGCATAATCAGACTCGGTTCAAGATACTCCAGCATCCTGCCCCTGATTTCCTCTTCAAGCTTCACGATACCTGCAATTTTCTTTAAGAAGAAAAAGTCTATGCCTGTTTCAGCCTTAATTTTTGGAAGCCCCACTTCTCGGCGCATGAGTTCAGCCAGGTAGAAGATTCTCTCGTCATCGGACTTCTTGATTTTGAAGAGCAGTTCATCCAGCGTCATATCTTTCGCCGGAGCATAATACAAGTTTTCCTGCGCAGTCTCAAGGGACCTGAGGGCCTTTAGAAGTGCTGACTCAAAATTGTTCCCAATAGCCATAACCTCGCCAGTTGCCATCATCATGGTGCCAAGAAGCTTTTTGGCATCCTTGAACTTGTCAAAGGGCCACTTTGGAATTTTAACAACACAGTAATCCAGTGTCGGCTCAAAGCACGCCTTTGTCTTGCCTGTAATATCATTTTCAATTTCATCCAGGGAATATCCCAGAGCAATTTTTGTTGCAACCTTTGCAATAGGATACCCTGTTGCCTTAGACGCAAGAGACGACGAACGGCTCACACGCGGATTCACCTCAATAATGAAGTACTCCTGGCTTTCAGGATGAAGGGCCAGCTGCACATTACAACCGCCTTCAATACGCAGTTTATCAACAATATCGATGGACGCTGTTCTCAGCATCTGATATTCATGGTCATTTAAGGTTTGCGACGGCGCAATGACAATACTGTCTCCCGTATGTATGCCCACAGGGTCTATGTTCTCCATGTTGCATACGGCAATTGCGGTTCCATTTGCGTCACGCATCATTTCATATTCAATCTCTTTCCATCCCTTGATGGATTTTTCAATCAGAACCTGATCGGCAATAGAGAACTGAATCCCTCTTGACGATATTTCTTCAAGCTCTTCCATGGTTTCGGCAATCCCGCCGCCTGTTCCCCCCAGCGTAAAGGCTGGACGTACGACAACTGGTAGTCCAATTTCATTGGCTATGGCTCTCGCCTCATCAACCGAAGAAGCCACTTGGCTGTCTATTACGGGCTGATCGATGCTCTCCATGGCAATTTTGAAAAGATCCCTATCTTCCGCTTCACGGATAGACTCCAGACTTGTGCCGATTACCTTCACATTGTACTTGTCGAGCACGCCAGCGTCCCAGAGCTCCATCGTCAGGTTCAGCGCCGTCTGTCCGCCCATGCCTGCCAGCATGGCATCTGGATTTTCCTTGACAATGACCTTTTCAAGAAAATCGACTGTTAGCGGTTCCATATACACTTTATCCGCAATGGTCTTGTCTGTCATAATAGTTGCCGGGTTCGAGTTTACAAGAACGACTTCAATACCTTCCTGCTTAAGCACCTGACATGCTTGAGTACCGGAATAGTCAAATTCCGCGCCCTGCCCTATAATAATCGGTCCCGAGCCGATCACAAGTACTTTTTTGTATGCTGTATTCCCTTTCATGGTTAGACCCTCCTCAGTCTCAATCGATCATGTCCGCGAACACATCGAAGAGATATTCCGAATCTTTTGGTCCCGGAGATGCCTCTGGGTGATATTGAACGCTGAAAATTGGAAGCAATTTATGTCGGACACCTTCAATTGTTCCGTCATTCACATTCAAATGTGTGATTTCTATTTTATCTTGATCCAGTGAGTCTTCCAGTACCACATAGCCATGATTTTGTGATGTAATAACGACTTTATTCCTTACCAAGTCCTTCACAGGATGATTTCCGCCTCTATGGCCATACTTCATTTTCACAGTATCACTGCCATATGCAAGACAAAGAAGCTGATGACCCAGGCAAATACCGAAGATCGGCTTCTTATCCATCAATTCTCTGATTGTTTCTATCGTTCCAGTCAGTTCCTTCGGATCACCAGGTCCATTGGACAGGAATATTCCGTCCGGATTGATTTCCAGAATTTCTCCCGCTGACGCATCGGCTGGAAAAACCGTCAGCTTGATGCCACGATAAAGCATGGAATTCAAAATATTACGCTTGATTCCGAAATCCATGACAGCAACGTGCTGTCCGTTCCATTTCTCCGGTTCAAGCGTATAAGACTTCTCTGTTGTCACCTTCATGACTTCACCAGAAAGCTTGAATGTCTTGAGCTTTTCAATGGTTGCATCAATTTGAGAAGCATCTACAAGGATTTGTCCGGCCATTACCCCTACGTCCCTGATTTTCTTCGTCAGTGCACGTGTATCTATGCCATCCAGTGCAATAATGCCCTCTTCCTTTAAAAAAGCTTCAAGGTTGTCTTCACTTCTCCAGTGGTCTTCGTCATCGTAGAGCTCACGAACAACATATCCCCTTACGTAAGGCTTGCGCGACTGATTGTCCCCTTTGAAAATACCGTAGTTCCCAATCAGCGGATAGGTCATTACAACAATCTGTCCATAATAGGACGGATCTGTGAGAATCTCCTGATACCCTGTCATGCTTGTATTAAAAACAACTTCGCCCGGCTCGGCTGTAAGCGCTCCCCAAGCTCTGCCTTCGTATACCGTGCCGTCACTCAGCACAAGATATCCTTTTGTCATGTCAGCCTCCAACTTCCGCGCTGGCACCTAGGCACCAGCGTTTAACCAATCAATTGTTTTTTCTATCATAAGCTTCACTTGTGATTTTGAGGTTGAACCATAGGATTTTTTTGCTTCGACGCAATTTTCAATTTCTATTCTTTCAAAGATATCTTCATCAAATAACTCTGAGAAATCTCTTAAAATGTCCAGTGACATATCATTCAGCGTTATGCTGTGGCTGTCACAGTACAGCACCATTTTCCCAATGACCTCATGTGCCGATCTGAATGGCATGCCTTTACCAACCAGATAGTCGGCTGCGTCAGTTGCATTCAGGAAACCGCGCTTTGTTGCATCCATCATTTTCGCACTGTTGAAAACTGTTGTTTCAAGCATGCGTGTAAATATGTCCAGTGACAGAGTCACATCCTTTACGGTTTCAAATACCGGAACCTTGTCCTCCTGCATGTCTTTATTATAAGCAAGCGGAAGTCCCTTCATAACGGTCAGCAGCCCCATTAGCCTACCATATACCGTGCCGGTTTTGCCTCTGATCAGCTCAGCGGCATCTGGATTCTTTTTCTGCGGCATAATACTGCTGCCTGTACTGTATGCATCATCAAGCTCAATGAATCTGTATTCACCCGAACTCCAGATGATGAACTCTTCAGAGAAACGGCTGAGGTGCATCATAACCAGTGAACACACATGCAGAAACTCTATGGCAAAATCCCTGTCACTTACCGCGTCCATCGCATTTAGACTCACCGAGTCAAAGCCCAGCAGGTCAGCAATCATGTGTCTATCTGTCTCGTAGCTGGTCCCTGCAAGGGCACCCGCTCCAAGGGGCAAGACGTTGGTACGCTTGATTGCATCGCGGAGTCTCTCCGTGTCACGCTTAAACATTTCTGCATAAGCCATCAGGTGAAAACCCAGTCTAACAGGCTGCGCAGGCTGTAGGTGTGTACAGCCCGGCAGGAAAGTGTCCATGTTCTCACCCGCAATTTTTGCAAGTGCCTTAATCAGCTGAATCAGCTGCTTTTCAATTACAACGCCCTGTTCCTTGACATACATTCGAAGGTCCAGCGCAACCTGATCATTTCTACTTCTCGCAGTATGAATCTTTTTCGCAAGCGTACCGATACGTTCAGTCAGCAGCGCTTCAACATTCATATGAATGTCTTCATTTGAAACCTCGAACTCAACATTACCAGCTTCAATGTCCTGCTTAAGAGCCTCAAGTGCATCCAAAATCGTACTCAGCTCTTCGTTGGTGAGGATTCCAATCTTATTCAGCATTTTACTGTGTGCCTTACTGCCTTCGATGTCGTGCTTATACAACTGCCAGTCGAACTGGATTGAACTATTAAAGTCATCCATCAACGATGACGTTGCGTTTTGGAATCTTCCACCCCAGAGTTTCATATTGCGTGCACATCCTTATCTTTAGCTTTCGCTTCTTTTTCCGCCTTATTGATTGCCTTGATTTTCAGTGGCAATGAGAATAGGTTGATAAATCCTTCAGCGTCAAACTGATTGTATACATCGTCTTCTCCAAATGTAACGAAGTCTTCATTGTATAGACTGTTTGGAGACTGTGTCGCTGCAACAACGCATTTGCCTTTAAACAGCTTCACTTTAACAATACCTGTTACAACATCCTGCGTACTGTCAACAAATGCATCCAGGCAACCTTTCAGTGTCGAGTGCCATAGACCATCATATAGAAGCTCAGCGTATTTGTTTGCAACAGTTCTCTTAAAGCTCATTGTCGCTCTGTCTAGGACCAGCTTTTCGAGATGCTTGTGTGCTTCATAAAGGATTGTTCCACCTGGCGTTTCATAAACGCCCCTTGATTTCATACCCACTAATCTGTTCTCTACAATATCAATAACGCCAACATTATGCTTGCCACCGATTTCATTCAGCTTTTTAACAAGCTCCAGCGGGCTGTATGCTTTTCCGTCAATCGCAACAGGTTCACCGTTTACAAATTCAATATCCAAATATTCCGGCGTGTCTGGTGTTTCTTCAATCTTAGCAGTGAGCTTGTACATTTCTGGATTGTGCTCATTCCATGGGTTTTCCAGCTCGCCGCCTTCATGACTTAGATGCCATACATTTTCGTCCCTGCTGTAAATGTCTTTCTTTGTTACAGGAATCGGAATACCGTGTTGTGTTGCGTAATCGATACAGTCTTCTCTTGATTTAAGATCCCATGTTCTCCAAGGTGCAATAATCTTTAGATATGGGTTTAAAGCATGGACTGTCGTTTCAAAACGTACTTGGTCATTACCCTTGCCTGTCGCACCATGTGCGATTGCAACAGCGCCTTCCTGCTCTGCGATTTCAACAAGCTTTTGAGAGATTAGCGGTCTAGCGAATGCAGTTCCCAGCAGATAATCATCTTCATAGACTGCACCAGCCTTAAGACCCTTGAATACGAAATCTTTTACAAATTCTTCTTTTACATCAACGATGTAAGCTTTGCTTGCACCTGTAGAAAGGGCTTTTGCTTTTACTGCGTTGAAATCTTCTGTTTGACCAACATCGACACATACAGCGATTACATCGTAACCGTGTTCCACCTCTAACCATTTTAGAATGACTGATGTATCTAAACCACCTGAATAAGCCAATACGACTTTTTGTTTGCTCATAATTATTCCTCCTATTGTATAAATATTGAGTTTATTATAGCAGAAATACACACGCTTGCAAGTGTTTTTATGAAATTAATTTTATATTTATCCATACCCTTTGATATTACTGCATCCTATCTACAAGTTTTTTGCCACATACCTACGGTTTCTATATCCATAATATAACAGTTAATGAATACACACTGCATATATGCATGTTTTTACAGCTTATACACCCTTCTATGCATATGGAAATTTCACCGCCTTATATATAGGAAATGATACGGAGCAAGACAAGTATAAACAAACAATTACAAATTTTATTGTAATAACTAAAATATTTTAGTATACTATTATTGGTAATAAAATAATAATCAAAACGGATACAGCACACCTTTCGAAAGATTGGGTCGCAAAGCTATGGGTCTAAGGGAAACTATGACTGCCAGGCTGCAGCATACATGCTTGCTGGGCATGTTTTTTTTGTGCCCCGGACCATGAAAACCAGGACCATGGCGGGCCGTTCCGTGATTACGACCAGCACCTGGCTGGGTGTTATTTATGTTTGGGGACTTGAACACCAGCCGGCGTTGCAACTGAATAGGAGGCGTATTATGAAACTAAGAGCAAAACTAATGATGGTCTTTATTGCAATCATCATCATCCCTATGGCAGCCATAGGAGGGCTGACCTATGAAAAGACGTATTCCATCATTGAACAGGATTTGCACAATACTGCCGAAGAGACTCTGGGCCAAGTAGAAAACACACTTAACCATTTTCTCAACGGCTATGAGAAGAGTATCGATCTGATTCGAAATAATGTGAATGTCCAAGCTGGTATGAACAGTGAAATGCGAAAAAATGGCATGCTCAGCATACTTGAAAGTTATACGGAGGCTTTTCCAAACACCAAGAATGTGTATGTCGCTTATAATAATAAGGACTTCAACATCCGACCTGTCGTAGACCTGCCTGCAGACTACGACCCAACGATCAGACCTTGGTACGTGAAAGCCGTTGAAGAGGACGCCATAACTTGGACCGACCCTTATACGGATGCATCAACTGGCGAGCTCGTCATCACTGCCTCAGCACCAATTCACAGCAGTACCGGCAAGACCATTGGCGTAGTTGGTGTCGATCTGAATCTGGACGCGCTTAGTGCAGAGATTTCAGGCATCAATATTGGAAAAACTGGCTATCCAATTATCATCGCACCTGATGGAACGGTTATTGCCCATCGTTCTGAAGATGTGATTGGAGCACCAATCCCTATAGAATCTCTGAGTACCTTTGTTGCAAATAATTCAGAAGGAAACCTGAATTATGAGTGGAAGGGTGCCAAAAAGCACGCTGTGCTTTACACTGTTGACCGCTTGAACTGGAAGCTGCTTACGGCAAATGATGTCAGCGAGCTACAGGAAAAGACCATGCCCATTCTCATGCGCCTTGTCATTGTAGCTGTGGCAGCACTCCTTGTTGCCCTTCTGGTTTCCTACTTCTTTGCCAACAATACAACCGCTCCACTAAAGCAGCTATCTACTGCAATGGACAAGGTCAAGAACGGCGACCTGACGGTTAGTGTCAAACTCAACCGCAAGGACGAGTTCGGTCAGCTCTCACATGACTTTGAAGATATGATGGCTGCCGTAAAGGGACTGATCACAAATGCACAAACCGTGGCCAACGAGGTCATTGGTGCAGCTTCGGACCTTGCTGCGAGCAGTCAGCAGGTCAGTGCCTCTTCCTTTGAGGTCGCACGTACCGTGGATGAAATTGCCCAGGGCGCGAGCCAGCAGGCTTCAGAAGCCGAATCCGGTGCCCACACTGCAGCAGGCCTCAGCGAAAGCTTTGAAGCGCTTAGCACCAGCAGTATCGCCATTGCAGATGAAACCCATGTCGCAAATACAGCCGGTACAGAAGGCCGCGACGCCATGCATGAACTTCAGCAGAAAACAGACGACAACAACCATGCGATTGCACGAATAGAAACGGCTGTTACTAATCTGGAGAATCAGACCAACAACATTAGTGAATTTGTCGATACAATCCGGTCCATTGCAGAGCAGACCAACCTGCTGGCACTCAATGCATCCATTGAAGCTGCAAGAGCGGGCGAGCACGGCAGAGGTTTCGCAGTTGTTGCTGATGAAATCAGAAAGCTTGCTGAAGACTCCAGTACAGCCGCAGAGGAAGTTCGCAACATCGTCACCCTCATTCTTGATGAGAATAAGAATACAAATGACATTATGGTAGATGTTCGTGCACGGTCTTCCGAGCAAAATGGCGCTGTCCAGCGCATGGGCATCTCATTCGATAAGATTACAGCCTCAATTGACAGCATTACATCCCGCATGAATGCGTTCGACAGCATCCTTGAACGGGTTACTGATGACAAGGAAGCCATTATCAGCGCAATCGAGAGCATCAGCTCTGTTTCCGAAGAAACAGCTGCAGCGTCTGAGGAAGTCAGCGCAAGTGTCCAACAGCAGTCTTCCGCTGTTGATGAAGTGGCAAGAGCAGCTGAAAACCTCAATATGATGGCTGACCAGCTCAATAGCGAAATTGCAAAGTTCACGGTCTAACTTCAGAATCATCACCGCATAAATCTATCTGCATTGAAAAGGCTGCTGCAGCAGAGCTTCATACGCTCTGTCTGCAACAGCCTTTAATTGTATATCTTTTGTATAAAGATTGCATAAAGTGCCTATAGCGCTTACATGCGGCTTTATACTGCTTATATTCTGTCCTTGATTGGCCAGTTCATTGCGAATAGAAACACGAAATCCCTGATGCGCTTGAAATGCATCAGGGATTTCTTCAATTAAATACAAGCCAAGTATTTAAGTGTTCTTGCTTTTCTATTTGATCATATCCATGCCAGATCTTAGTGCCTTGATATTCACATCTGCGAACTTAGGCTTCACGGTCTGCTTAACAACGTCATCCCAATCGATATTGCTGTCAAGACCCATGGCCTTTACAAGCGCACCCAGAAGCACAACGTTCATTGTACGGATATTACCAAGATCCATTGCAATTTCAGCTGCCTTGATTGCCGTTGTACTTGCTTTGTCAGACAGGGCTTCAATAACGCCCGTTGGGTACTCAGCAACACCAGACAGAATTGGAGCAGATGGAATCTTATAATCATTTACAACAATCTTGCCGCCAGTTTTAAGATATTCAAGCCACTTTCCAGTTTCCATGATTTCAAATGAAACCAGGATATCCGCTTGTCCTAAACCAATGATTGGAGACCATACCTTCTCGCCAAAACGTACCTGTGTTGTAACAGATCCGCCACGCTGAGCCATACCGTGTACTTCTGACATTTTAACATCATAACCTGCAGAAATCAGTCCTACAGACAGAATTTTAGAAGCTGTGATGATACCCTGACCACCAACGCCGCAAAGTAGAATATTCTTAGTTTCCGCCATGATTATTCACCCGCTCTTTCTATTGCATCGAATGGACAAGCCTGTAGACAAACTTCACAGCCTACGCACATATGCTCATCAATTTTCGCCTTCTTAGTTTCCTTGTCAAAGCTGATTGCAGGACAGCCAGTCTTTGTACAAATTTTACAGCCTTTACACTTGTCGATATCTACATAGCATGTTTTCTTCTCAAGACCGAACTCTTTGTAATCAGCTTCAGAGAACTGCTTAAGTACACATGGCCATCTTGTGATTAGTACGGATGGACCGTCAAAGTCAAACGCAGCGTCAAGAGCCTTGTCAACTGCTTCAAGGTCTAACGGATTCACAGTTTGAACGTGTTCAATGCCGATTGCCTTTACAAGACCAGGGATGTCGATGATTTTTGCCTCATCACCCATCAGCGTAAAGCCAGTACCTGGATTCTGCTGGTGACCTGTCATACCTGTAATTCTGTTGTCCAGAATAACAGATACAGTATTGCCCTTGTTGTAGGCAACATCAATCAGTGAATTCACGCCTGTATGGAAGAATGTCGAGTCACCGATTACACCAACAACACGTTTTTCCACACCGTGTTTCTCAAAGGCTTTTTTAGCACCGTGTGCCATGGAAATGGAAGCACCCATGCAGACACATGAATCAAGTGTGTTTAGAGGCTCAGCAGCACCCAGTGTATAGCAGCCGATATCGCCTGTCACAACGACGTTCTTCTTCTTTGAAAGTGCATAGTAGAAGCCTCTGTGAGGACATCCAGCACATAGGGTTGGAGGACGGCCAACCTTCTTGTCTTCTGCGATATGCATTGTTTCACTTACTTTGCCCAGAAGTGCCTCTGCAATAATATCAGGATTCAGTTCACCGATTCTTGGAATCTTTTCCTTACCGATGCATTCAATGCCTGCCGCTTTCATTTGCTCTTCAATATATGGCTCAAGCTCTTCGATAACGTAAAGCGTATCTACTGCATCTGCAAACTCTCTGATTTTATCCATAGGCAGTGGATGCGTGAAGCCCAGTTTCAGGTATGAAGCAGTATCGCCAAATACTTCCTGTGCGTATGTGTAAGCAACACCTGAAGAGATGATGCCGATTTTTTTATCGTTCCATACAAAGTAGTTGAGGTCCGTCTCGTTTGAGAAAGCTTCCAGCGCTTTCATTCTGTCTTCAACGATTGGATGAAGTCTTTTTGCGTTTGCTGGCGTCGCAATCCATTTTTCAGGTTTTTTCACGTACTCTTTTGCGCCAACTTCAATTCTGTCTTCGAACTCAACAAGACCTTTCGAGTGACAGACTCTTGTAGTCATACGGTATAGAACTGCAGTATCAAACTTCTCAGAAATTTCAAAGGCAGCCTTAACCATGTCCTTTGATTCTTGTGAGTTCGAAGGCTCAACACATGCTATTTTAGCAAACTTTGCATAATATCTGTTGTCCTGCTCATTTTGTGAACTATGGCAGCCCGGATCATCTGCCGACACAAGGA
Organism: uncultured Acidaminobacter sp.; assembly: GCA_963678925.1. Classification (GTDB taxonomy): domain Bacteria; phylum Bacillota; class Clostridia; order Peptostreptococcales; family Acidaminobacteraceae. The sequence goes on from OY787533.1 coordinate 580,404, forward strand.
TAAACCCTCCATTTACACCTAGGTAACCAAGCGTAAACAGCGGATCCGCAGCCACGTTAACACCAACATGCTTCATTGCAGCCAGTGAACGCGCACCTGCCATTGTTGCACCAATCGCAACTTCCATCGCTACCTTTTCGTTTGGTGCCCACTCACAGTAAATGTCTTTTTTATAGTTCGCAACATTTTCCAGGATCTCCGTACTTGGCGTTCCTGGATAAGCTGATGCGAATGTACAGCCTGCTTCGTAACAACCGCGTGCGACTGCTTCGTTGCCTGTCATGAATTCTTTCATGCTTCACTCTCCTCCTAATTACTTATATGCTGCAATTACACTGCCCAGTGCAATTGAATTTAGTTTAACCCGTGCTGAATCCGCACGTGAAGTAAGAACAACCGGCACTTTTGCACCCATGATAATCCCCGCAGAATCAGCTTTTGCCATATAGGTCATGGTCTTGCCAATGCCATTGCCCATTTCAATGGTCGGAACCATGAGCACATCTGCATCTCCCGCAACTTCGCTTTTAAAGCCCTTGATTCTGGCAGCTTCTTCTGAAACAGCCAAGTCAAACGCAAGTGGTCCTTCAACGATAACACCTGAACCAAAATCACCATTTTCGCCCATTTTCTTAAGTGCATCCGCATCGACAGTTGCTGGCATCTTTGGATTGACTTTTTCCTTAGCAGCCAGACAAGCAACTTTTACAGGCTCTGCACCCATTGCTTTAACAACCTGAACCGCATTTTGAACAATTTTGCCTTTCGCTTCAAGATCAGGCGTAATATTCATACCCCCATCTGTCAGGTAAATCAGCTTATGATATGACTCAACCTCATATACCATAACGTGGCTAAGCTGTGAGTCTGTTCTCAGACCTATTTCCTTGTCAAGTACCGCCTTTAGCAGAATTGCTGTGTCGATAAGACCCTTCATCAGGAAATCAGCCTTGCCGTCACTTACAAGTTTGACGGAAGTTCGTGCTGCTTCCTCAAGTTCAACAGCTTCCACCATTTCATATGCCTCAAGGTTAAGATTGTTTTTTTCGGCAAGCTCTTTGATTTTTGCAGTATCGCCAACCAGTACCGGTTCAACAATACCTTGGTCCGCAGCCTGACAAACGGCTACAAGTACATCTTCATCCTGAGCGGCAGCTACAGCAAGTTTCATTGTAGTCTGGTTCTTTGCCGCATTAAGAAGATCGGAAAAATTCTTAATCATTCTAACACTCCTTAACTATCCGGTTATTGAATGTAAAATTTTTTAGTAACGCTTCTACATTTTTTTGAATTCAATTCATTTTACAATATTTTTTGAATACTTTCAATATCTGTGTAGAAACTTGCTTCATGTATTTTTGATGTTTCCTGATACAGGTAAAAAAACACCCCCACTTCAAATACAAACGTATTGAAATAGGGGTGTTTACCTGTCTAAGCCATATCTGTGCTCAAGGGCCGCAGATGCATCAATTGCACATTTAGAATCCTTATTTAGATACCATGAGCTGCTTGACCTGTTGAAGCCATGCATTTGAAACCTCATCTTCAGGGCTGATTTCCACAGATTGTTGAATTAGGTTGAAGGCTTCATCGAGTTCACCTTTTTGAATATGGACGATTCCAAGATTGCAAAGAACCTCTGAGTTCTTTGGACTCGCCTTGAGGGCCTCCTTGAAATATCGGTAGGCTTCATCGAACTGGCCCATTGTCATGTAGCAGATGCCAATTTCATTCATGGTATCTATATTTCCCGTATTGAGGGAAAGTGCCTGCTTGTAATAGTGCAGTGCTTCATCGTACATTTCCTTCTGACGATATGCAAGTGCTACAAAGAACATCAGATTCCACCACTCCGGGTAATCCTCCAGCAGCGGCACAAGATACTCAAGACCTTCATCGGAAAAACCTTCAATAACAAGCTTGTATCCTTTTTCATATTCAAGCTTGGCGTCAATATTTCTCAGGGTGTTTACGATTTCAATTTTCTGATCGTCCGTCAGCTGCTGAGAACGCATCGCCGCAGTCCAGATTCGCTCAGCTTCACCATAGGCCTGGTCGTTCACATAGTGAAAGCCCAGATGATACCCTGCAAGGGCAAATCCGGAATCAATTTCCATACACTTTTCAAGTGCTTTTCTCGCAGTTGACATGTACAGCTTATAGAGATTCTCTTCCTTTTCATTCTCTATGGCAAGCTCTTCGCAAAGACGTGCGATATTATATGCCGCATCGATGTTTTCACTCTCAAACAGCATGTAAGCGCGCAGTCGTGCCAGGGCATCCAGCTTCTGTCCAGCTTCTGCGAGCACCAATGCGTCCCTCAGAATTCTATCCTGAAACTTTTCATCCAGTGAAATTAAAAAATTCTTATAAGACGCGGCATATGGAAAATTCATATCGAGTCCCATAATGTGAACCATCGCTTCCATTATGGATGACAGTGCGATATCAGACTCTTGTTTTCCAGAAACCTTGCTCACCATATCACGCGTCATGAATGGAACCGGTGTGCCAATTGGCAGTGCAATACCAGACATGCTTTCCAGCGCCGAGCTTTTCAGTTCAATGAAAACGACCTCATCTGTCTTCTCTTTTAAAATAATATCCAAATCCGAAAACATTTCTTCCTCCTCTATATCAAAGAAACACCAGACTGAAAAGAGGCTCTCTTCAGTCTGGGTATTTTAGAATATCACTCTATTCACATTTTTGTCTATGATTTTGTTTCGGTATAGCTCAAAATAATCAAACTCGCCCCACCTAATGATATGGACTTCCTTGTCCGATGCACGCACATGCAAATCGGATATGTAATCATTTGAAACCTTGATGCCATCACAAGCAACAATGACTTCTCTTCTTTCCGCCTTTACGATTTTGAAATCAAGCACAGTGTCTATAGGAACAACCATGGAAGCCTTGAGTGGCCTGTTTACGCTGTTGTCATTGGGATTGAGCGGTGTGATCTGATAGACAGGCAGATCTGAATGTGTCGCAACGCCGCCCGCCCAGATGGCATACCCGGTCGCACCAATCGGTGTAGAAAGAATAAATCCATCTCCAGTAAAATAGTTGAACGGCTTGCCGTTAATATACATTCGGGCTTCCATCAGTCTAGGCTCTAAATGCTTGATCAGTATTTCATTGAAAGCGTAGCTGGAAATTGTATCTCCATTAACTGTCGTTGCCTGAACCTTCATTAAAGGATAAGACTGAACCTTGTAGTCTCCAGATGTGAGAATGTCGACAATAAGTTCCGGCTTTTGCGGCGGAATACTTGGCAGAAATCCAAGTGTCCCCGTATTTACACCAAGAAAAGGAATTCGCTTGAGCCTGAACTTGCGTATGGCACTGAGCATGGTTCCATCTCCGCCAATCACGATAATCAGGTCAGGATTTTCACGGGTCAAAATGAAGCCGTTCTCCTTGAGTATGCGCATCAGTTTCTTCTTTACTACCAACGTGTCTTTTTTTCTATTATGATGTATTAGGATTCTTTTCATTTCACACCCGCTTTTCCTATCTTCTAGTCCCTGTTTATATGTCTCATAAACAGACGTTTTCTTCTTGTTGTCGTTGTAAGCATTTCAAAAAGAAATCCTCTGTACACCATCATATACCCAAGAATTGCCTGCACTAAAATGGCAATCAGTACAATCGCCAGAGATGTTTTTAGCGCGTATGGCAACCCGCGAAGCACTGTGTAGAACAGGTTGTTGATCGCCCAGTAAATGCCGTAGCACGCACTCCCAAGGATGATGTTGGGTATGAACCAGTCAATCCAGTTCTCCTTGATGAAGTTAAATGCATAGATGAAGCTGTCAATTTCTCCAAGATGCTTCTGATAAAGTGTTTCAGGCAGCGGATTGAATACGACAAATGCCACAACCTGTACAATCAGACTCACCAGACCAAATGCAGGAATCAGAAGATTCAGTGGCTGCGCAAGTGTGACTACCGCAAGCTGTCCAACCCATATGATCAAGAGGACCACCCAGACTTTTCTGAAGTAGACTTTAAAGCCCGACTGGAAGTCATCCTGTGTAAATCTGCCAACACGTACAATTCTATTCATGAGGAAAAGATAATTTGAAAGCACCGCACTTTGGAAGAGCGTGATAATGAGCCCGCCAAACATGCCAAACATGCCTGCAATCTGCATAACGAGCATTACAGCAACCAAATAGAATGCGCCAACTATCAAGAGGCCCGGATTACTTCGAAGTGCCTTGATGCTCTTTTTAATTACCGTCTTATTCGTAATAATGATATCCTGAAGGACTGACATTTTATCGCCTCTTTTCATTTATTTATAAGTGTACTTTATGATATGTGCTCTTATCAAATGGATTTTGCTCAATATTGTAGTCGAAGAGCAGGGTTGTCGGTTCAGACGCTTCATGAATCTCTGCGTAGTCCCTTCCAATTGCATCAAGGATGTCATACTTGAATGTCTCGAAGCGAACCAGCTTGACTATGGCCTTGGCACTCATGTCTATATATGCCGGCAAATACCTCTGGCGGTTTTCTTCAGACTGCAAAAATGTATGGACTGACTGTCTGAACGCCGTCTCTTCCTTTACCTGATACAGCTTTCTTCTTGAGGACTGTCGCACATAATCGAACTTAAGAACCTCCTTGAAGAAATCAGGATATGAAAAATCAGACGCCATATAGAAGGCTTCCAGCACCTGATAGAGCGTGTCTTGGTTGTGCGCCTTGTGGTGCCAGCCATTCCTATGCCAATACTCAGATAGCAGTTCATATAATTTCGACGGAAGCAGTCCATTTACCTTTATAATAAATTCCAGCGCATGGGTAAATTTCTGATTGTTGTAGAAATGCTCCACCATATCTTCAATACCCTTGAGGCGAATCATTTCATCAAAATCCATTTCTGCAGTTGCCATGATTTCATAAGGCGGCACTTCATTGTAGACATAGCCGTATTTTTCTTTTCGCATACGCAGGCCAGAGCCCTTCAAAAGCTTTAAGAATCCAAGCTGAAGCATTTCTGGTCTCATGCTGTAGACATCGTCAAAGGACTGCATGAAACGATCATACCCTTCATAAGGCAGACCTGCAATCAGGTCCAAGTGAAGGTGTATATTCCTGTAGCTGCTTAAAGTGTTGCAGGCACGTCTTAACTTTTCAAAATCAACAAAGCGCTGTATTTCAAGAAGTGTGGCAGCATTTGTTGTCTGAACCCCGATTTCAAACTGAAACAGCCCCGGTCTGACACATTCAAGGAATGCAATTGTGTCGTCATCCAGCCTGTCCGCTGTGATTTCAAAATGAAAATTGGTGTAGCCATTGTCAATTTCGTGAAGATACTTGAAGATATCCAGAGCACGTCGCTTATCAGCGTTAAAGGTTCTGTCAATGAACTTAACCTGCATGACATTCAAATCAATGAAGCGCTTGAGGTCCGCCTTTACCCGGTCGAGCGAGAAGAATCGCACGCCCTTGATGGTAGATGACAAGCAGTACTGACAGTTGAACGGGCATCCGCGCGAGCTTTCGTAGTAGAGAATCCTGTTGTCCAGTCCTTCAAAGCTTTCATAAGGAAAGGGAATGATGTCGAGGTTTTCAATAAGGGGCTGGTCAGGCAATGAAACCACCTCTGCTCCAGTATCCTTACTGACTCTGTAGGTTATCCCTTTCAAGCCTTCAAAGCAGTCTTTTCCCTCTAGAAAATCAGGTTGACTGGCATGGATCCTGTTCATGAAATCCATAAAGGTCTGCTCCCCTTCACCGCGTAGGATTGCATCTACGTAGGGATGTGCCTTTAAAAATTCTACGCTTTCAAAGGTCACCTCCGGGCCGCCAAAAATTATTTTCAGCCCCGGTGCCACCTTCTTGAGATTTTTTGCAATCAAACAGCTTGCCTCAACATTCCAGATGTAAACCGAAAAGGCGACCACATCGAACTTGCCCTGGTAAATCTCACGCACGATGTAATCCAGCTGGTTGTTGATGGTATATTCATTTAAAACGACCTCTGGATACTCAGACTTGATATAGGTATGGATATATCTGAGCGCAAGAGACGAATGTGTAAATTTTGAATTGAGCGTTGTAAGGAGTAATTTCATCATATTGCCTTTCTTACATTATACATCAGGTTCTTCCTGGTTCATGAAATGTTTACATATTCTGAACATAAGTAACCATGCGATTTTCATTCTAAGGTATTATACCATGAGTCATGACTGGCTGGTAATTTTTGTGGACGTAAAGTAGGGACAGAAATATTTATGTTATAATATTTGAAAGACTTAACACTCACGATGATACATATATATAAATTGGAGGGACGCTATGGCTATAATGTCTTCAAGACTCATCAGACATGAAATCTGTAAAGATGAACTGAAAAAACTTGGCGCTCGTGTTCTCGACATACAGGGAATCATGTTCTATGTGAAATTCAGAATCAATGAAACAAAAATCTCTTACGTGTACCATTTGAACAAGGACAACACATTTTTTCTCGAACGGATCAAACCCTATACCTGCGGCATTGGCGACTATACAACCGAAGAAGACGTTGTAGAAGTCATCCGTCAGGATATCAAGCAGTTCCGCAACGCTATGAACAGCTCAAACTTTGAAAATTTCATTGAAGTTGACCAGCACATTTCAAAGCTTGTCCGGTTATTTGAAGACTTATACCTCTACTACAATGTCAGCAAGGAAGATATCGATCTGGTAAGCCATGAGATTGATAAGGTTCTGGATATCATCAATGTGGTTCAAGAGAAGAGCCCGCGTGTCTATTTCGAAAAAGATCCGGATGTTCTTCATAAGAACTGCCAGTTCTAGCTTCTATGACCCATACAAACAAATAAGGACCGTCTGGTGCATCATAACTGGTGCACCGGACGGTCCCTTTTATTCTATTAACGCTCGATTTCCTGTGTCACACTGTTGTTAGGACGCGTGTCAAACACACAGAGTGTCAGTTCAACTGGTGTATCCATTTTCTTAACAGGTACATGGATCTGGAATGTCTTTGATGAAACACCCTCCAGCTTATCTGCATCAACAAACTGCATCAGGCTGGATGTCGTACCGTCTGAGCTTCTGAGAGACAAGCCGACTTGATTAAAATACAGAATCGAGTCAGACAGATTGCTGATTTCAACATTTGCCGTCAGCATTGTCCAAGCATCTGAACCGGAAGCCGCATCATCAAACGTGACATTGGATGTCTCCAGTGCCAAACCGTCCATGGCTGCCGCTTGTCCCAGCGCAGCTGCAGGCTTTCTTAGCAGCTGACCATAGACTGACATATAATTGGGTTCCACAGCACTGCTTAGCTTCACCGGAATCGGTGTCCTGCTCGGATCGATGGTATTCATCATAAAATAGACTGCATCTGATTCAAATCCCGCCTTGACAGGCACCTGAATCGTTCCTCTGGCAAAGCTGCCAGCGCGGACAATGCCACCTAGGCCGCCCATTTGTGTATCTTCCTTGCTGTAATAATTGTTCAGATCAGAATCGATAACTGCGAACTTATCTGTAAAATATGCTGTATTCAGCGTTTCGAATCCTGTGTTGATAAAAGTCACATCGAGTACATAGGCATCCGCAGTTGGATTTAGAAAGGCATCATTCACACTGATTATCATATTGCCTATAGGAATCAGCTCACCCAGTACATATTCCGGCTTCTGCTCCATGCCAAGCGCGATGCTCTGATTGGTATACTTTCGTGTGAGATCTTCCATTTCATATGTGCTGAGGCCCTGAAGAATAAACCAGTCTCCATTTCGTTTGACTGCTGCAACCCCCATTGTTGCCATATCGTGCCCATGATCATGTGTTGTGTAGTCCGATGCATGATCGTGATCATGGTCGTCTGTATCTTCAACAGGCTTAGGTGCTTCACCGGTCTGAACATAGGCATAATCCAAATCGTAGAAGTCGACCTGCTCAAACATCACACCGCTGAACTCGAAATTCCAAAAGGACTGGGTATCATGCACGCTGTAGCCGTGCATATCCTTTACGAGCTGCATTGAAGCCTGATAGTCCGCAAAGGCTTCGGCCGTAAAGGTATCCTTGTCAATCTGGTGCAGCGCCTCATAGGCCTTTTCGTAATCCTTGGCGACTATTTCACCCATATAGGCGTCCAGTGCCAGCTTCGATGTTTCAAAACCCATGGAAAAATCAACAGCACCTTCTTCAGTCGCCACCTGGTCTGTCTCCTGAACGACCGCCTCATCCCCCTGGACTTCCTCTGGCTGTGTTTCAGCAGGTGCACAAGCAGTCATGGTCAGTGCCACTGTCAATCCCAATATTACCCCAAACTTTTTTAACTTCATATGAATCCCCCTGTAATCTATTTGAGAATACCTGTAATATTCCCATACAAATACAATTTTAGCACATATACAGTCGTTAATGTTTTATTTAGCCTTTTTGACGACCTCTTCATAAAGGGTTTCGTATTCCTGGATGATGGTCTCCACATCAAAGGCCGTCCGCGCACGGTCGCGCGCATTATTTGAGTATCTTGAATGTACAGCCTCAGACGCGAGAATTTCAAGCGCATTTACCGTCATCTGGTCTACATCCCCAACCTCAGACAAAAGGCCACTCACACCATGTTCAATGACTTCGGGAAGCCCTCCTGCATTTGATGCAAGTACAGGGACACCGCATGCCATGGCTTCCAGTGCCGCCAGGCCGAAACTCTCCTTTTCAGAAGGCAGTAAAAAGACGTCTGCTGTGCTGAGTATTTTTGTAACACGGTTCTGTTTTCCCAAGAATTCAATATTGTCAAGGACACCCAGAAGCTCAGCAAGAGCATATGCCTTCGTGCTTTCCGGACCATCTCCTACGAGCAGGAGCCGCGCCGGCATCTTGTCCAGAATACCTTTAAATACCCGAATGACATCCTCAATGCGCTTAACCGGTCTGAAGTTGGAAGTATGCACAATGACCTTTTCCCCGGGCTTGATGTTCAAGCACCCTCTGATATCCGTTTCATCATCACGGTTGTATTCATCCAAATTGATGAAATTGTGAATCATGCGTATGGGCAGTTTAGGCGAAATAGCCTCCGTTGCCGCCTCTACCAAGCTTCTTGATACAGCGGTTATGGCATCTGACTGATTTACACTGTAAGACATGACCTGTCGCAGACTATCTTCTTCAGACATGATGGTCACATCAGTGCCGTGTAGTGTTGTAACCGTTCCAATCGGCCTATCAAGCATCTGACCAGCAAGCATTACCGCTGTAGCATGGGGCACCGCATAATGGGCATGCAGAATATCCAGTGACTCTCTTTTAGCCACTTCTGCAATCTTATTCGCAAGGGCCATAATATAGGGCGGGTGCTGAAACACCGGATAGTTCGCCGTATCCACACAATGAAAGTGGACATGCTCCTGAAACTCTTCCAGTCTGAATGGCTTGTCGTAGGAGATGAAATGGATGTCATGCCCCCGCTTTGCCAAGTGTTTACCAAGTTCTGTCGCCACCACGCCGCTTCCCCCGTATGACGGATAACAGCATATTCCTATTTTCATATCTTTACGCCTTTCTCTTACCCAACATGATAATTCTATGTCTGTAATCGTACGCCAGTTGCCGATTCAAATGCGTGATGAAGGCCGGGCCACCCTGAGACAGAATATTGATCAGACCAAGCGTACGCTCCTGTATCTGTCCGTAGGGTTTTATCCACTGCGCAGCACGCTGTATGGTCTTCAGCTCGTCCTTATGGTTTTTGCGGTGGAATCTGTAGGCCTTCTTTTTCAGATAGTCCAGCTGCTGCCTGATCATCTCAGTATTCCTCTTTGATATAGGCACAATTTCCTCATCAACGCCCGTGAGGACATCAATCAGCGCCGTATACTTCTGGTCGAAATCTCTAGTAAATGCATCAAAAAGACCTTCCACATCTATGTGGTCCCTGTCCTCAAGCCATTTCCGCTCCAAGTCAATCTGGTCTGTGACCAAAACGCTGTCCACACTGATTTCCAAAGATTCAAGCTGGTCAGCAAAGGTCTGTGGCACAACTGTATAGTTTTCTCGAAGCATGATAATGGGCATATTCATACCTAGCTTCTCGTAAACCTCCTTCAGCTGGGCATAATATGCCGCCTCACCAGGGCCTGCAACATATGCGATGGTTGGTAGATAGACATCCTGAATGACAGGTCTGAGAACTACATTTGTACTGAACTCCTCTGGGTAATGGCGCATTCTCTCCTGAACCTTCTCCAGGCAAAACGCCTCTCGGTCATCATTTTCCCGGATAGTGTACATGCCATTCTCGTGAATGATCTGCAGGCGCTCCCCGTTTTCCAGATAGTAAAGACCTGTTGCGCCCTCACGTGGTTCAATGAGAGGTGCATACCCCATTTCAGTCAGTTCTGCAGCGCGTGCATTGACTGAACCTATCAGGGCATCACTTGATTCTATCGCCTGCAAGAGAAAGGCACTTCCCAACTGTCTCAGCTCATGGTCAAGAGGGTCAACAACGATCAGGCCCTCTTCTTGAAACAGTTTGAGGTAAATGCGTCCAAACCAGTCGCTGACGGTCTCATCGCCATGGACTGTCTCATAGAATACCGACTGGCACCACTCACTGAATTCAGTGTCTTTCCACACATGCTGGGCTTCCATAAGCAAACGGCGCACTGATGTGTTGTTGTCAATGAACCCCACGGGCTCCTTCAGATAGGAATAGTTGTGCACGGTCTTAAATGGGTTATTATTGCCGGTCCCTGGCTTCTTGTCAATTCTCAGGACCTTTAATTTGTCGTCGTCGATCAGGGTGACAGAGCGCATTTCTTCAAAGTCGTGGTCCTCAGATGCCATCCAGAATACCGGAACGATCGCTGTCCCCAGCTGCTGCGAAATTTCACGCGCTTTTTTAACCGCTGTAGACGCCTTATACGGGGTATAAAGGGGGCCGCCCATGACACCGGTCTGCTGACCCGTCACAATACAACATGTGGATGCTTGCTCGAGTTTGGCGATGTTTTCAAGTGTCTTATCTGATGCGCCCAGACGTTTGTTGACTTTTAGAAGCGCTTGCACGAGTTTTCTCCTATCAAAGGTCCTCGCCTTGACTTCATCAGCTCTTCGCACATAACCTTCAGAAGTGTCCTCGTATGTGTAAAAGCGTTTTCTAAATGTTTCATCTTCTATATATGCCTTTGCAATACCGCTGTAGGCATTTCGTAAAGAATAAGAAGTTTTCATAATGCATCCTCCTTTTATTCCGATGTTTCTCATAGGAATTGTCCACTTTTCATTATAACATCCCTTTTCCTTTATTACCCTTATTAATTTGTGAATAAATCGAGAACAATATTCATTTTCTCTATTGATAATTATTATCATTTAGATTATGATATATGAGAATCGTTATCAAATTAACAGATTAATGGAGGACCTTCGTCAATGAATAACAAGAAAACAAAATGGATGCTCATACATATTGCAGTACTCTTTGCGCTTGCCTCACTTCCGGTTCTCACCCTCTACTATTTTGAATTCACTCCCATATTTACAGCGGTTTCAACCCTGCTTCTGGTGATGGCCGCATTCTTGACGCTTGTCAGTCTCGACCTTGAACCTCAAGGAGACAAAGCGCCTGACCACAACACAGTCATTGAAAGAATCAAATCTGGTTTTGACACAGTCAGACACTCGAGTACTACAATTGAGCAATCTACCCAGTCTTTAGAAGAACTCGTTGAACAGACTCAAATATCTGCAGCTGACATTTCCACGATGATGGAGGGCGTTACAAATATGGCTGTAAAAAACGCCCAGCTCTCTGAAGAAAGTGCACACCAGATGGGCGTTCTTGAAAACCGACTGGAAATGATGGAGTCTTCCACAAGTGCGCTAAAGGCTTCTTCGGAAGAAGCACGCCAGGAAAGCTCAGCTGGTCAGACTGTTGTCGCAGAGCTCATAACCCAGTCAGAGCGCACAAGTTCTGCCATTGAGGACCTGGGCGCCTCCATTCGGGATATCGGTCAGGAAATGAAGAACATGCACAAAATAACCGAAACGATTGTTTCCATTTCCAACAAAACCCACCTCCTTGCACTGAATGCGGCGATTGAGTCTGCAAGGGCTGGCGAACATGGCCGCGGCTTCTCTGTTGTTGCCAGCGAAATCGGTAATCTTGCGGATCAGAGCAAACAATCCTCTGCCATGATACAGGACCTGATTGCAGGCGTTACCGGACAGATGAACGAAAGTCTTTCAAATATCGACTCCGTGGAAAGAGCCCTTGAGAACCAATTGAACTCCGTCACTTCAACCTTGTCTGCATTTGGTCGTATAGGCATGTCCGTCGTTGAAATGGGCAGTGAAATCGATTCTATCTATGCACTCATTGAAGACGTTGACAATCTCAAAAAGGAAATGACCGATATAGTCGACCAGGTTACCCTGTCATCTCAAATGACCTCTGCCACCACACAGCAGGCAGCAATTTCGGGCAAAGCACAGCTCCAGAGCTTTAAAAAAGCCAGCCAGCTCTGCTCAGACCTAAAACGCATGTCAGACACCCTATACACGACATCAGAGACATTTGCCTTGAACTCTGCATCATAAGGATTTACCGAACAAGAAAGCCCCTGAAAGCGCTATGACCTACTGGTCGCTGCGCTTTCAGGGGCTTGAATTTGTTTCATTGGATTTGTTTCATAGGATCTACTTCATTTACATTCTTTAAAGCTTACATTCTTTCAGGTGCTGCAAGACCTACCAGGTTCAGACCTGTTTTGATTGTCTGACGTGTTGCGTCGACAAGTGCAAGTCTTGCCTTCTTCACTTCAACATCATCAACTAGAATTGGGTTGTCATGATAGAAGCGGTTAAATCTTTGAGCTAGGTTGGTAACGTAGCGTGTAACCATTGCAGGCTCGTACTTTCTTGCAGACTCAAGAACAACTTCAGGGAACTTGCTAAGTAGGCGGATAACATCCTTGGAAGCATCGTCGCCCAGGTGCTTATACTCGATGCCAGCACTGAAATCTACGTCTGCCTTTCTTAGGACACTGCAAGCACGTGCATGCGTGTACATAACATAAGGACCTGTCTCGCCTTCAAATGAAAGTGTAGACTCCCATGAGAAGGTATAGTCCTTAATTCTGTTATTTGAAAGTTCCTGATAAACAACAGCGCCAACGCCGACCTGCTTGGCAACTTCGTCTTTGTTCTCAAGGTTTGGATTCTTTTCTTCAATAATGGCCTTTGTGCTTTCAACAGCCTTGAGAAGAACCTCTTCCAGATAGACAACACGACCTTTACGTGTTGACATCGATCCCTCTTCCAGAGAAACCGTGCCGAACTCAACGTGGACACAGTCTTTTGCCCATTCGTGACCCATCAGCTCGATGATTTTCATCCACTGCTTGAAATGAAGCTGCTGTGGTGCGCCTACAACGTAAATATTCTTCACAAAATCATAGTGGCTCTTGCGGTACATTGCAGCGGCAATATCACGTGTGATATAGAGGGACGATCCGTCTTTTTTCGTGATCAGTGCTGGAGGCATGTTGTGTGGCTCAAGGTCAACAATTTCAGCCCCTTCAGATTTCTTCATGATGTTCTTGCTTCTCATTTCTTCAAGAACTGCCGGAATCTTGTCAGAGTAGAAGCTTTCGCCTGCATAGGAGTCGAAATGTACGCCCAGCATGTCATAGACTCTGTCGAACTCAACAAGGCTGAGTTCTTTCATCCAAGCCCATAGATCGTAAGCTTCCTGATCCCCGTTTTCAAGCTTTGTGAACCACTCACGTGCAGTGTCATCGAGCACCGGATCGTTTTCAGCCTCTTCGTGGAACTTGACATAAAGCTTAACAAGCTCACGTACAGGATCCTTCAGAATGACATCCTTATCGCCCCATTTTTTATAAGCGACAATCATCTTGCCGAACTGTGTGCCGTAGTCACCAAGGTGATTGATTGAAATGGCATTGAAGCCCAAAAATCCGAAAATCTTATAAAGTGCGTTTCCGATCATTGTTGAACGGATATGACCCATATGGAATGCCTTTGCAATATTTACAGAAGAGAACTCCACAATCAGATTCTTATTCTCACCGATGTCAGTTGCACCGTACTGGTCACCCTTTTCAGATATTTCTTCAAGAACAGCCTTTGCGAACACAGCCTTGTCAATTTTGAAGTTGATGTACGCCGCAACGGATTCAATTGTTTCAAAATATGCATGGCTTCCAATCGCTTCAACAATATCTGCCGCAATCATATTCGGCGCTTTTCTGAAGGCCTTTGCCAGTCTAAAGCAAGGGAATGCGTAGTCTCCCATGTCCTCATGCTTTGGATACTCAATTGTGTCATAGATTTCTTCGACAGTCATTGCTTCAATTTTTTCATTTAGAAGCTCTGCGATGGTCATTTTAAAATCAATCATCATTGTACCTCCTCTTTATTTCAACTTTTTTCTATCCATAATTTTAGTAATGCTCATGTCCTTTTATGTGCATCCCGAATCTCGAAATGTCTGAGCAATCTTCGATTGCGCATTTCTTTTGTCTTTCACGTAAAAAAAGCCCCTTGTCTGACCCAAGTCAAACAAGAGACGAATTATTCCGCGTTACCACTCTTATTAATACAGCACTGCTGTATTCCCTCAATCTCGCGATAATGGGCGAATCCCATTCGGCATACTCGTTTCTGCCAAAATCTCAAAGGTACGTTTCACACAAATCAATCCACCGGGCTTCCACCTTCCCCGACTCGCTTAATATCTCGATTTTATGCTACTATCCTTTTCACTGATAGTGCCATATATGATTCACCCTAGTGTAACATAAGGCTTTTTCTAAATCAAGGATGTTTTTAGACGCTAAAGTATCAGATGGATAATTTGTAAACACAGGTCTAACGACATGTGAATTTTTTTTGAATTCGAAAGGGATATGGCCGCATGGAGGCTTTTATCTGGTATGATAGACTTATTAAAATTGGGAGGCGTTAATTTGGAAACAACAGCTGTAAAGAAACCTTTTTTCATTTCATATATACTGATCGCAATCAATGTGCTGCTCTTTGTCATCATGGTCTTTTATCAACCTGGCTTTTCAACTGAGCTCACGGTTGATACGCTGGTCACCTTTGGTGCCAAATACAATATGAAGATTGCTGATGGCGAGTATTTCAGGCTCATTGCATCCATGTTTCTGCATGCAAACCTCATGCACATCGTCTTTAACTCATTGGCCCTTCGGGCCCTGGGACGAGACGCTGAAATATTCTTCGGTCGCGTGAAGTTCCTGATTATCTACTTCGTCGCAGGACTCATCGGAGCCCTTGGAAGCTACATGTTCAACGACTCCATTGGTGTTGGTGCCTCCGGCGCCATCTTCGGACTGCTTGGTGCAAATCTCTACCTGCTGACACTCAATCCGACATTGTATAAGAAAATCTACGGGAATGACATGCTTGTACTCCTTGGAATCAACCTTGTCTACGGACTCATGAATCCAAGCATTGACAACGTGGCCCATCTAACAGGCATGCTTGGCGGTTATCTGGCAGCTTGGTCTGTTGGACTCAAACACCAAAAGCCTTTCAAGGGAAAGCATATGGCTGCGCAGGCCATCACAGTTTTCATTATCGTCATCGGACTGGTATGGGGTGTTCCAAATTATAAGACCACCTGGAAATACGACTACCATAAGGGCTATGAGCTATTATCTGAACAGGATATTCTCGGTGCCAGAAGTCAGTTTGAAAAAGGTCTCTCAAAGGACCCTGGAAATGAAAACCTTACCTTCATCATCGACCGTATAGATGAAGCTATTGAAAATCAGAATTAGATAATGAAGTGCATTTCAAGAAGTAGATCCTATCAAATCTACCAATGCGATGCACTTCTTTTTATTTGTATGGAATAAAGACACCCACCAGAAGGTAGACTTTTTACCTAAGCATAGTCATAGAATCACAACTGCGCATCAACTTTATTCCAGCCGCGTTCAGGACTCCTTTCATAAAATATTTCAGGCATGTTATAAGAGTATTACAATAGGTGCGATTGCGTTATTTCTTCATTTTTTTGCCGAAATATATACTATCCAAAACAAAATGAGGAGGCCTTACCATGTTCCGTAAAGTAATTCTGTATTTTTGTACTGTCGTTTTAGTGTTCACCAACTTTGGAGTAACCACCTATGCAGAAACAGACAATTTCAACGATATCAGCGATAGCGCCTGGTATTACGACGCCGTCATGACGCTCGCTGAAAAGGGAATTGTCACAGGCTATGCCGATGGCTCCTTCAAGCCGCTTGAGCATGTGCATCGCGACGCCTTTTCCACGATGATGGTCAAGACACTCGACTTGCCTATTGAGTCCCCGTCTGGTCCATGGTTCACAGATGTTCCAAAAAGCAACTGGGCTTACGCCTATGTTGAAACAGCAAAATATTACATGACTGGCTATAAAAAAGGAGACGGCTACGCATTCAAGCCCACTGAAAATGCGGTTCGAGAAGATATGGCCGTTGCCCTGGTAAAGGCACTGGACTATGAAACAGAAGGAAATTTGAGCTATCTTGACAAATTTTCAGATGCCGATGCCATTTCTGACAACCTGAAAAGCTATGTCGCCACAGCAGTCAAGCACGGACTTATGTCAGGTTCACCTTCCGATGCGGGCTACGTATTCAATCCGCAGGCCGATCTGACACGCGCTGAGACAGCATCGCTGCTCATGAACATTCTTAAGCAGACGCCAGTTGAAGAAAGCGAAGAAAAAGTAACCTTCGACGCTATGAAGGGTGATGATCAAACAACTGGGACTACAGAAGCTTCCACGCCTGTTTCTGATACGACCGGGCGCATTCCTGCGGTCAATCTTGTAACAGAAGCAGATGCCATTTACGTAGAGTGGTCCAAGGTGAATACCAGTGGTTTTTCCGGCTATAAGGTGGTTGCGTCGCAGTCGGACACATCCCCTGTCTACCCTGAAAACGGCTATTACAAGTATATTACCGATATTGACACGACTAGCGTGCGCATTAAGCCCTATGCCTCTTACAATGGTGGTGATGTGGGCACTTTTGAACCTGGGACCCGATATCATATTTCAGTCACCGCACTTTATGACGATGAAAAATATGCAGGAAACACGCAAACTGCAGTCATGCCTGGAGAAGCAATGGAAACTGTTGATTACATCACACCTGCTGTTTCTGTTCAGAACAAGGGGGATCATTTGGAGCTCACTTGGAACGAGATTGACCACCCTAAGCTCCAGGGCTACAAGGTTGTCGCTTCCAAGTCTGATTCAACACCAGCCTATCCGGAAAACGGATACTTCAAATGGATCACCGATACTTCCGTGACCTCTTGCCTGATTTATCCTGGAAAATCATACAACAGCGGTGATATTGGAAGTTTTGAGTCCGGTACGGATTATTACTTCTCGATTACAGCAGTCTATACAGATAAAAAGGTAGCTGGAAATGTGAAATACATTACCCTTCCATAAGAAGAGCAAGGAGGGCCATGCGTATGCATGGCCCTCCCAGACTGTAGAAAAACGCCGAAATACTGCGTTGCTGGATAAAACCCGCTCTGATCACGTACGCTTAGTACGCTCACAGAGCGGATTTTATCCGCGCCTGGTCTTTCGAAGTTTTCTACAGTCTGTCATCTTGTCGATAAAATCAACAAAATGACAAACTTTATGAATTTACGCGGCCCCCGTTACTCTACCATGATTAGGTTCATGCCATGTTCAACAAGGGCATCTATTTCTGCCAGGTGATCCTCTTCAGATTTTCTATCGGTGATGATGGTATAGTCTTTTGATACGTCAGCTATTTTGAGAAGCGACTCCCGTGTGAATTTTGTATGATCTGCAAGGATAAAGACTTGCTCTCCAGCTTGAAGCATGGCGCGTTTTATGGCAGCATCTTCAATTTCCGATGCACTGAGTCCACGGTCATGTGATATGGCACACGAGCCGATAAAAACCTTATTGACATGCAGCTTCTTAATGAAGGCCACCGCATCATGACTGAGACTGGAGCCATGCTCCACATCCAGCAGCCCTCCAATCATAAACACCTTGATGTGCTTGTGATTTCTTATGATGTCCGTTGCTACCTGAATGTTGTTTGTAAAGACCTTAAGTCCTTCGTACGCACCTAAATAAGGAACCAGAGCACTGATTGTCGTCGATCCGTCAATGAGCAGTGTATCGTGGTTTTCAATATACTCAGACGCACGTTTTGCAATTGCCATTTTCTCTTTTGAGTACAGTCGCTTTCGTGTTTCATAGTCATAGGCGTCGCCCACAGGTTTGATTCTGACAGCACCGCCATGCGTTCGTTTGAGCAGACCTTCCTCTTCAAGCTTCTTCAAATCTCTGCGCACCGTATCTAATGACACATCAAATATTTCGCTCAGTTTTGAGACTTCCACTCTGCCGTCACTTTCTATAATTTCTAAAATTCTATTGTGTCTTTCATCATTAAACATAGCTAACCCTCCACATACTAATAGAATATGCTGTTTTGTGCATGTTTTCAATCCCATTTTATACAAACCCGCAGTATACATTCTTGTTAATGCTATGTTATGCATAGTTCTTCACAACATTATGCCGTTTTGTGCATCTTTTTTCTGAATTGTAATTGTTTTTTGCAGTATATCATGTTATGATGCAGTTAGTAAAGCAGATATGAAAGTGAGGGATTATGATGTACAAAAATATAGTTTTCGACGTAGACGGAACACTTATCAACACGGAGGCATCCATATTGAAAGCCCTTCAAAAGGTATTGATGGATGAAAAGGGCGAAGAACACGCAGCTTCTGATTTGCATTTTGTTCTTGGCATACCGGGCATATACTCTATTCCGAAATTTGGTTTCTCCGATTCTGAGAAAGCCCTGATGGATTGGGAACGATATATGAAAAACTATGCAGATCTGAACTCGGTTTATGACGGTATTCTGACACTGATTGACACATTGAAAGAACAGGATGTGAAACTGGGCATTGTCACTTCAAGACGCGATAGCGAATGCGTCGATGATCCCATATTCCAATCCCTAAAAGTCCATTTCGACCTGGTCGTTACTGCAAACCACACCGAAAAGCACAAGCCCGAGGGAGAACCGCTTGAATATTTCATGGAACAGACAGGTACGCGTCCTGAGGACACACTCTATATAGGCGATACCATATACGACAGTTCCTGTGCCAGCAATGCAGGCGTTGATTTCATGCTCGCCGGCTGGGGCACCCATGATGCGGACAACATTCCACATAAGGACCTGCTCACACACCCCTATGAGATCCTAAAATACATTACACGTGATTAAGACACAAAAACCGCGTGAACCTCCCGCTGCACATTTCGCACAGCCTTTGGTTCAAGCGGTTTTATATTTTATCGATTTGCGCTTTGCATTTATTTCAGATCGTCTTCAGAAATGACTTGTATCCCCATCTTTTTAAGAGCACGTGCTGTCAGGCCATCGCCCTCAATCAGTCTACCTGAAAAGCTGCCATCGTAAATCTTTCCGCAGCCACAGGACGGCGACCGACTTTTCAGGACTGCCTCACGGGCATGGGTCATTTTTGCAAGTCTTGCCGATTCATCTGCACCTTTAACAAATTGAGCCGTCACATCCTTCGAGGTCTTTGTCAGCACACGGTCTTTCACTATCTCTGCCGGTTCACGCGGCGTTTCAAGACCGCCCATTTGCTCTGGACAGATGGGCATCCATGCCTTGTCTTTAAGATAGGCAAGTACTTTTTCGCTTCTGTTGTCTGACCCGTCATAGCGACAGGACATACCAACCAAACAGCTGCTTACGAGTATCATAGGGCAATCCTTTCCTTACTTGAGTTCAACGATTGTCACACCGGAGCCGCCTTGATTCAGAGGTGCCTCAGTAAATGTACGCACATGGTGGTGATGCTTGAAAAAATCTCGGAGGCCAGCGCGCAGTGCACCTGTGCCCTTGCCATGAATGATTCTTACCGATTCGAGATTGGCGAGACAGGCGTCATCCAAATACTTGTCCAGCTCATACTCTGCTTCTTCAAGTGTTCTGCCCCTGAGGTCAATCTCTGTCGACATATGTTTCACGACCGAATTGTACTTTCTATCAGAGCCTTTGGCACGCTTATGTGCAAGTGGTGCGTCTGCACTTGGACTGTCATCCACAAGCATGAGGTTCTTGACGTTGACCTTCATTTTCATGATGCCAATTTGAACCGTCAGTTCACCACTGCGGTCAGGAAGACTTACGACATTTCCCTTTTGTCCAAGATTGACCACTTTCACCGTCTGCCCCAGTTTTAGGTTCTTTGGAATTTTTCTAAAGACCTCTTCCGGTTCAGCAATGGCAGCAGCTGCGACATCGTTGATATTCTCACGGAGCTTACGCCGCATTTTTTCAATATCCTTGTTCTTGTCCTTGATTTCCTCTTTTTGAAGACCACGAAGCTCCTTGATGATTTCTTCGGACTCGTCCTTTGCCTTCTTCAGAATTGTTCTCGCTTCTTCTTTGGCTTGTGCAAGAAGCTTTTCACGCTGCTTTCCGAGACGGTCTTCCTTCTCTTCCAGCCTGCGCTTTAATTTTTCAATGTCCAGACGCAGTCTGACAGCTTCATCACGTTCAAGCTCGGAGGTTCTTCTGTTCTCTTCAATGGTTGTCAGAACTTCCTCAAACTCAATATCATCCTGCTTTACAAAGGCACGTGCATCTTCTATGACTTCGTCAGTCAATCCGAGTTTCTTTGAAATTTCAAAGGCATTTGACTTTCCAGGCACCCCAATTAAAAGTCTGTATGTCGGACTCAAGGTTTCCACATCAAATTCAACCGATGCGTTTTCCATGCCTTCATGGACAAGGGCAAACTGCTTCAGTTCAGAATAGTGGGTTGTTGCTATGGTGCGTATTCTCCGCTTATAGAGCCGCGTCAAGATTGCCATGGCAAGTGCCGCACCTTCGGCAGGATCGGTTCCCGCCCCGAGCTCGTCAAAAAGAACCAGGGATTTTTCTGTGACATGCTGAAGTATGTCGACGATGTTCGTCATATGAGAAGAAAAGGTCGACAGACTCTGCTCAATACTTTGTTCATCACCGATATCTGCATACACACTGTCAAAAACAGCCATTTCCGTTCCATAGTCCGCAGGGATATGAAGGCCGGACTGTGTCATGAGCGCTAGAAGCCCCACCGTTTTAAGGGTAACTGTCTTGCCACCGGTATTGGGACCCGTAATCAGAAGGGATGTGAACTCCTT